>CAVCML010000001.1:0-14947 GCA_963603335.1 Bacteroidaceae bacterium
CTGTACATTTTTATTTGATAATTTTTGTACATCTTTATTTTAGCATTTACATATATCGCCTGCTCGAGAAAAAACTCGATGAAGAATATACCTGCAGTCAGATTCTTGAAACACTGCGGGGCATGCAGATGACACTGCTGAGCAAAGAAAGCGGCTACATTCCTTCATATGAAAGAACCGAACTGACCGATAAACTGCATGAGGTCTTTGGATTCAGAACAGATTTTGAGTTCATATCAAAAGCAACAATGCGAGGCATAATCAGAGAAACAAAACAGGTAACAAGCACAAAACCAAAAAAAACAGCACATATCGATGCAAAATACAAAAGCCTGTAAACCCAGTAATACCAATGGGTAGCAGGCTTTTCTCAGCCTATCAAGTGTCAAAGATGGGAGTACAACTTCATTTTGCAGAAAACTCAATATATATTTTACATAAAAAAACGCCTCCGGCTAAGGAAGCGTTACTGATTTCTTTATATCCCCATTAATTTTTTCTGCCAACATCCAAGGTGTTATTATGGCTGATATGCGGCATACGAACGCAGAAGCTGATATAATTCTGTCTGCGACTCTTTCAATGGTTTTATGACTACCGTATTACCGCCTTCCTTCTCCTCAAAAGTTGTTTTTCCATTCTCTTCCACGGTTACAACGCCGCGTACCGGATCTGCAAAGTAAGAGCCTGCTGAAGAATCAAGAGCATAAGCAACTACCAACGGATCCCACCAATGTTCTCCCACATTGCTCGGCACATTATCGGTATCCCATTTGCTGAAGGTCAGATAAAGAAGCGAGGATGGCTGGTCTGCATAATCGGACAACACATCCTCCCTGACACAAGGATAGTCCATTCCTGCCTCCAGCGGCAGCAGAACCAGGTCGGTCGGCCATGTTTCCAGCACTTTTTTTGCCAGCGGTATATCACCCAGCACATTATACTCTGCATCTAAATATTTTCCCGGGTCGTCCACTCTCTGTACCTTTTCAAAGCAGCCTGCCATAATATAAAGAGTTTTTACCTTGCTTTCTACAAGTTCACGTCCTGAAAGCGAAGATATCTCATCAGGTTCGGAATCCAACAATTCTCCTATATTACTTGCCATTCCTACACATATTATTGTTGCACTCTTGTCCGGCATTTTTGCCAATGTCTCTCTGTAAACCTCACATCCTGTGGGACGATTTGCAATGTCTGTACCGGTGCCCTCCAGCAGCGATGTGCCGTCTGATTTTTTTTCATCGGCTAATTTATAATAAGGAGTGATTTCAAAGAGATTCCCCTCACCCTCTACGAGTCCCAACGGAATATCATCCGCTTTATAATAATGCATAGCACAATCAAGGAAGCGTTGACTTCCCTGATGTTTTGCACTTGATACAACCGCATCTATTTGACATTCACCTTTTTCCTGCAAAGCGAACAATGCCTGCATAGCCAATAAATCATCCGGACAATTTCCCATGTCAGTATCAAATATTACATGCGTCACATCCTCTTTATCATTTTGATCTGCATTTTTATTGATAATAAAACGGCAGGATATCGAAACGGCCACAATGAGCAATACAGCCACTGATAGTATTTTAAATATTTTTTTCTTATTCATATTTCAAATTTCCTTATCAGACAATCAATACGGTCTTTTTATCAGTACCGTTTTCAGCTATTTAATGCTGAGATTTATTGTAAGCTCATCGCTTGTCTGAACTTCAGCTTTCTTATCTTTATATTTCAATGTAAAGTAATATTCGTTTTCGTTTTCGTCCTCAATTCCAAACTCATATTCTCCATCTTCCTTCACCGTCACAGTGATTCCGTCATCCGTCGTTGCGCAGTTTTCAAGGCCTGTCGGTATCTCGTTAAGTTCATAATCTCCTATCCCTTCTACAGAAATGGTTATTTCGGATTTGTTTCCGCATCCTGCCATAGTTAAAACCAGTACAACCAATACCATAATTGTTACAAATTTCTTTTTCATTCTGTTGTCACCCTTCCAAACATTGTCTCTAAAAAAACACCGATAAAATGCACTTTATTATATCACACAGGGCATGCACTGTCATTATATTGCTTTCAACAACTGAATCACCGGGATATTGAGAAATGCCAGCCCATATACCGTCAGCAGCTGCGGCAATCCCAGCGTCTGTACTTTAAAGACGTGATCCACTGCCGGGCAGGCAATTGCAAATGTAATCAGAATCATACCCAGTACAAAAGCACCTATCAACCATTTGTTATCCCACACCTTACGAGTAAACACTACCGGGCGATCGGATTTGCAGTTAAACCCATGGAATAAACGGCTGACACAGAGTGTTCCAAATGCCATCGTACTGCCTAAAAGTGCACTGCCGCCCATATCGGCAGCCGTGAACCAACCATGATAACCGATTAAAAATGCCAACGTAGTCATCACACAAATTGATACGCCGCCCGCTCCGATTCTTGCCAGAAAATCTCTTGTTAAAATCGATTCATTGGCGGGACGCGGTTTCTCATTCATCAGCTCCTTTTTATGAGGCTCCAACCCCAGCGCTATAGCAGGCAAACTGTCGGTCAGCAGGTTTATGAACAACAGATGTACCGGAGCAAACGGTACCGGCAATGCAAAAACAGAAGCGAAGAGCACCACCAGTATCGCGCCGAAATTTCCGGAAAGAAGAAACTGAATTGCATATTTAATATTCTTATAAAGATTTCTGCCGTTTTCCACAGCTTTTACAATTGTCGCAAAATTATCGTCCGTCAACACCATAGATGCTGCATCCTTAGCGACCTCTGTTCCCGTAATTCCCATAGCAACACCAATATTCGCCTGTTTCAATGCAGGTGCATCGTTAACTCCGTCACCTGTCATGGCAACAATATTTCCTTTTTCCTGCCATGCTCGAACAATACGGATTTTATGCTCCGGGGAAACTCTGGCATAAACGGAAATATTCTCTACGTGCTCACGCAATTCTTCATCCGACATTGCATCAATTGCGCTTCCTTCACAGGCTTCCGACTCATCTTTAAGAATCCCGATTTTTCGTGCAATCGCTGCTGCTGTCACCTTATGATCCCCTGTAATCATCACCGGTTTTATTCCCGCGCTGATACACTCGGAAACCGCGGCTTTTGATTCTTCGCGCGGAGGATCCATCATGGAAATCAATCCCAGGAACACAAAATCCTGTTCATCTGAAAGCTGCGGTTCAAATCCATCTGCAATTTCCTTATACGCAAATCCCAGTACCCGCAGTCCTCCCTGCGAAAACTCCTGATTGCACTTTTCAATATTCTCTCTGTCACCATTCGTGATTTCCCGTATTCCTTCCAATGTCTGAATTTTTGTCGTGCGCTGAAGCAGTACATCTACCGCTCCCTTGGTAAGCAGCAAGCACCGCTCTCTCGATACATCCGATTTCTCCGAATGATAAAATGCATCCGCCCGTTCTCCGGTAATACGATTACATGTAGACATAAGTTTTCGATCACTGTCAAATGGAATCTCGCCGGTTCTGCAGCACGCGCTGCGTTCTGCTTCATAGGATACGCCAAGTTTAAGCCCAAGATTAATCAGTGCCGTTTCCGTCGGATCGCCCAATTCTTTACCATCGGCAATCGTGGAATCGTTACAGAGCATACTAATCAAAAGAAGCTGTCGTTCTTCCGGATTGTTTAAATTAATATTATCTGCATGAATCTTCTTTCCATGCACATAATAATCTTCTACGGTCATTTTATTTTGTGTCAGCGTTCCCGTTTTATCAGAACAGATTACGGATACACTGCCCAGGCCTTCTACCGCCTGCAGTTTTCGAATAATCGCATGTTCTTTTGCCATTTTCTGCGTTCCAAACGAAAGCACGATTGTGACGATCGAACTCAATGCCTCCGGGATGGCAGCAACGGCCAGTGCAACAGCGAACAGGAAAGCATCTCCTATCGCTTCTCCTCGAAAGACACTGATGCCAAATAAAATACCGCAGAATACCAGAATCAGAATCGAAAGTTTCTTTCCGAACTGATCAAGATTTATCTGCAAAGGGGTCCGCTTTTCTTTTGTCGTATTCAGCAGTGCAGCAATCTTGCCTACTTCTGTTTCCATTCCGATTGACGTAACCAGAAACTCTCCGCGCCCGTAAGTGACAAAGCTCCCGGAATAGACCATGTCAAGACGGTCTCCAAGCGGTACAGTTTCTTCAATCGCACTGTTGTTTTTATCAACTCCTAAACTTTCCCCGGTCAATGCACTTTCATCCACCTTCAGCCCTGCATATTCCATAATTCTGCCATCGGCCGGAACGAAATCGCCTGCTTCCAAGCTCACCACATCCCCTACGGTAACTTCCGAAGACGGAATTCTTACAAATTGTCCGTTTCTAAACACCTTGGCTTCCGGCGCCGACATCTTTTTCAGGCCGTCCAGCGACTGCTCCGCTTTTACCGTCTGCACAGTGCCCAAAACAGCATTCAGCGTAATAACAATCAATATAACAGCTGCACTTTCAAAATCACCCAGCAGACCCGAAACAATTGCTGCAGCAATCAGAATAATAACGAGAAAATCTTTAAATTGTTCCAGAAAAATCTGAAACACAGATTTCTTTTTACCCTCCGTCAATTCATTCAAGCCATACTTTTCCTGATGCACCTTCACCTGCTCATCTGTCAGGGGTGCTTCACTGCCATTTACGGCACATTTCACCTCCCGCGGAGTCATTTGATAAAATTCCTTCATAATCAATTTCCTTTCTCATCTTGGAATATCCGTTTTTATACAGGGATCTTCATAAAAAAAGACTTTTATTGCATCGTAAAAACAATGCAATAAAAGTCTCACAATTTCATTACGTACCGGATGGTTTCCCATCGCGCTGACGATATCGTAAACGTTTGAAACGCCTGTTACTCCCTTTCATTCATAGCATAATAGTATCTTTTCCACTCAGAAAAGTCAATCGTTTTTTGTATTTTTCGCCTTTTGACATCCCATGAAAAAGCGACACCCATCGGGTGTCGCTTTTTATCCATTCTAATTCAGATTCTGCATTCCTGCTTAACCTATGACTCCATAACATCTTTACCGTCATAGTAATTGCAGTTCGGGCAAACTCTGTGCGGAAGCTTTGGCTCGTGGCACTGAGGACAAATAGAAAGTCCCGGTGCTTTCATCTTCATATTCGGAGATCTTCTCTTATCTCTTTTTGCTTTTGAAGTTCTTCTCTTAGGTACTGCCATGTTTTACACCTCCTCGCTCCAATGTGTGATAATTCTATTACCAAGAATCACAAACACCTGTGATTTTATTTGCAACTTCTAAAGTATACCGTTCCTTGATAGCACTTGTCAACTACTATTTTTGACAAGCTGCAAAAATACGGTTTCCGTTTAACAACCTTTCGTTACAATATTAAATGTGTCTCTCGCAATCATCAGCTCTTCGTTCGTAGGAATCAGAAGAACCTTTACCTTGGAGTCTTCTCTGGAAATAATCATTTCTTTGCCTCTAACCTTGTTTTTAACAACATCCAGCTTGATTCCAAGGTTGCCCAGGTCATTGCAGATGATATCTCTCATGGAGATGTCATTCTCACCAACGCCTGCTGTAAATACGATTGCATCTACTCCGTTCATCTCTGCAATGTAAGCTCCGATGTAGAATCTTACTTTGTGAGCGAATACCTTTAAAGCCAGCATAGCTCTTTCATTGCCGTCTTCTGCAGCAGCTTCAATATCTCTGAAATCACTGGAAACGCCGGAAATACCTAAAACGCCGGATTTCTTATTCAGGATTTCATTGGCAACGCCCGGTTCCAAACCTTCTTTTTCTCTGATAAATGTAACGATAGCCGGGTCGATATCTCCGGAACGTGTTCCCATTACCAGACCTTCCAGCGGCGTGAAGCCCATGGATGTATCGATGCACTTGCCTCTCTTAATTGCAGATACGGATGCTCCGTTGCCCAGGTGACATGTAATCAGCTTAAGGTCATCCAGATTTACATTCAATATATCCGCTGCTCTTTCTGCAACATACTTGTGGCTTGTTCCGTGGAATCCATATCTTCTTACACCATACTTTTCATAGTATTCATAAGGCAGAGCATAGATGTAGGATTCAGGCGGCATCGTCTGGTGGAACGCTGTATCAAATACACCTACCATCGGTGTGTTCGGCATCAGTTCCTGACAAGCTGCGATACCCAGAAGATTTGGCGGATTGTGCAGCGGAGCCAGTTCGATACAGTCTTCCAAAGCCTTGATAACAGCGTCATCAATCAATACGGAATGTGCAAATTTTTCACCTGCATGTACAACACGATGTCCTACAGCTCCGATTTCATTCATACTTTTAACAACGCCGTGTTCTTCATCCTGGATTGCCATCAAAACATGTGATATAGCATCCTTGTGATCTTCCATCGGTACAATCAGCTGGAACTTTTCACAGTCTATCTTTTCATGTGTAATTACAGAGCCTTCCATACCGATTCTTTCAACCAAACCCTTACAAAGCAACGATTCATTGGTCATATCGAGAACCTGATACTTTAAGGAAGAGCTTCCGCAGTTAATTACTAAAACTTTCATTATACGATTCCTCCATGTCATTCAATTGGTTTCTATTTGTAAACAACTATTCTATTATACCGTGTAACTTGCCGTCATTCAAGGGATTTAACTAACTTTTCATCGAAAGCTCACCTTTGATATACGGATGTATTACATTATCAGAAAAATGATACAGACTCCGCCCGCTGATCAGGTTATAAAAATCCGATGCCAGGCAATCGTACTCCAACATCTTTCCAGCTTCACAAACAGCCTGTACGTCCTTATTTATATTTGTAATAACAGGTATATGCAAGCTTTTCTCTTTCTTCAATCGGCGCATCAGTCTGCGTCCCTGCTCTCCTGCAGCCAAAATCCGCGCATACGGTTTCCCCACAGGATCCGGTCCTTTAATGCCAAGCAATACATACAGCAAAAGTCTTCGAATTGCCGCTTCCGTATACCGTTTGGAAACCACCTCTGACAGGAAATGCTTCATTCCTTCAGCGGAAACAATCTCCTTTTTCAGTTTGTTTTCCAGCCCCTCTCCCATGCAGTAAATCTCAGCAAGCTCGTTCCGTCCGGTTTTAATTAATTCATATCGCAAGAGCCGAAACATCTCTTTTTCCATCGTTTCCGGAACATACGCCGACATCAGCTTTGCATGAACCGACTCCGGAACATACGCCTTAGCCTCCGATGCATTATGTGCAAGCATCCTTCGAATAGCAGACGCTCCCGCATATCCGTACGCCCGATTTTCTCCGAAATATCCGGAGCCGTACCGCTTTACCGTCAGTGCCTCCACGGGCTGTCCCCGTTCTTTCCAATACAATATCCGCTTCAGATATTCCAATGCTAAAATATTATTGGGTTCCTCCATCAATTTAGTTCTTTCCGTTCCCAGTATATGCGATGATGCCAGCTGAAAACTTTTGGCAAACGACAGTCCTTTCTTCATAAACTGCATCCGCGCTTCCGTTATGGCCGCTTCATGTTTTTTCATGTCTTCCGCAAGTTTCTGCAAAGCCTCTAAATCCCCGCTCTCGCTTCCGAAGGATATGTGAGTGGCTCCAAGTCCCCGCAGAATATCTATCGCCCCCTGTGCGAAAAACTGAGCGCGATTACAAGCATATAGAAACGGCAGTTCCACCACAAGATCCACGCCTTCTTCCACTGCAATCCTGCTTCTGGTCCATTTATCCATAACAGCAGCCTCACCTCGCTGAGTGAAATTTCCGCTCATGACTGCAATGATACAGTCCGCTTCCACAGCCTCACGGGTCTTCTCTATGTGATAACGATGGCCTTTGTGAAACGGATTGTATTCCGCTGCGATTCCTACGATTTTCATGATTTCATCCCCTGAATCATTTTTCATTTGCTATAAAAATATCCATGGCTCATTTGCTCACGAACCATGGATTGATAAATCACTTTCTGTTAAAACGTCTTACTTTTCTTCCTGTGCTTCCCTGGATTCCTTATCAAAAGCTGCCGATGGTTCCGGCATTTCCTCAGCATTAACCTGCGCCCGGTAAGACATATCCTTTAATTCTTCGCGATTGGCTGCCAGTGCCGAATTAATATCGTCAAACGCTTTTTCAATACTGGTGAACATCTCACCGAAATAGATGGAGCTGAGATGCTCCATTTTGCCCTGGAAGTTGTATAAAATACTGTCCAGATAATCATATGTACCGATTTTAAGCTGCTTCGCAGTATTTTCCGTTACCTGCATCAGCTCATCCGCACGCAGCTTGGCTTTCACTGTGATGTCATTGTTTTCAACCAGTGTATCCGCCTGCTTCTGAGCATCATCAATGACCGCTTCATACTGCGTTTTAGCCTCTGCGATAATTCTTTCTCTTTCATTCTTAATCCACTGCGCCTGCTGAATCTCATCCGGCAGCTCTGCGCGAATTTCCCGCACGATTTCGAGGAGCTCCTGAGAATCTACCATAATCTTTCCGGTAAGAGGAAAACCTGCAGCTGTATCAACGATTTCTTCGATTTCTTCTAAAAGTTCCAAAACTCTCATAACATCCTCCTGTCCTCGGTCAAAGCCTTCATACTTCTCAAAATTTCATCCGGAACCAGCCCTTCTATACTGCCTCCAAGCGAATAAACTTCCTTTATCATGCTGGAACTGATAAAGGAAGACTGCGGATCCGCCATCAAAAACACGGTTTCCACCGTCTCATTAAACAATCGTGCATTCATCTGTGCCATCTGCATTTCATATTCAAAATCCAACGATGATCTCAGTCCGCGCACAACAACATTAAAACCGTTTTTATTCACATAATCCGCCAAAAGTCCGGAAAAACTATCCACTCGAACATTTTTCAGCGGTTTTATAACCTTTTCAATCATCTCTTTTCGCTCTTCCAAAGAGAAAAGAGATTTTTTGGCAGGATTCATAATAATGCCTACCGTAAGCTCGCTGTAAAGCTTGGATGCTCTTTCTATAATGTTAAAATGTCCGTTGGTCAACGGATCAAAAGAGCCTGTGTAAAGAGCTTTTGTTTCCATGCCTGTTCCTCCTGCTGAAACTATTTAAAATTATAGCATGATTATATAACGGATTCAACCATTTGCATATATTGAAAGCATTACAATCCCATATCTGCGTTCCTTTTTCTTCCGAAAGCCGTAAAACTCCTCCGGCATAATTTCCTCTCTGCGATGTTCGGCCACAATCACGCCTTCCTCCGTCAGCAAATGATTTTCGGAAATCAAACGGAAGCAGTCATCCAAAAGTCCTTTATTGTAGGGCGGATCCAATAAAATTATATCAAACGGTTCCGTCTGATTGCCCAGCACCTTCCGATAATCTCCCGCCTCCACTCGCGCGCCTTCTTCCGCTTTGCAGTGAGCAATATTTTCTCTGATCAACCGCAGACTTTCTCTTGAACTGTCTGCAAAAACACAAAGTTTCGCACCCCTGCTCAGCGCTTCAATTCCAAGATTTCCTGTACCTGCGAACAAATCCAGCACGCGGCTGTCCCGGATTTTCTGCGTCAAAATACTGAACAACGCTTCTTTTACTTTATCTGTAGTCGGCCGTATGGAATAATCCGCCGGCGACTGTAATTTCCTGCCTTTATAATCTCCTGCAATGATTCTCATGTCAATATCCTCCTGCAGCTTCTACTGCAACCATGCTGTATTCTGTTATACATTCTCTACAAATTCAAACTCATATCCTCACCGAAGAGTTTTTTTATGCGGCGTTTAAGCTCCGCATTTTCTTCACGCTGTAAAAAAGGATCTTTCATCAAAATTTTCTTTGCCTCTTCACGTGCGTGTTCCAGAACATTTAAGTGCCTCACCAGATCCGCTGCATTCAGTTCCGGAATTCCATGCTGCCTGGTACCGAAAACATCCCCCGGCCCGCGCAATTTCATATCCTCTTCCGCAATAAAAAATCCATCGGAGGAGTTCTGCATAATCTCGCCTCGCTTATTTGCCTGTTCCGACTCCCCTTGAGTAATAAGAAAACAGTATGACTGCCACCTGCCTCTTCCGACTCGCCCCCTTAACTGATGAAGCTGTGCGAGTCCGAACCGCTCCGCATTTTCGATAACGATAACAGAAGCATTCGGCACGTTGATACCTACTTCTATGACGACCGTCGCCACCAGAATATCAATTCTGCCTTCGTAAAACTCTTTCATAACCCGGTCTTTTTCCGCCTGTTTCATACCGCCGTGAATCAACGCCACATGATATTCCTTGAAACTCTCCTCGAGCTCCTTATGTACGGTTTGCGCAGACTTTAAATCCAGTGCTTCCGAATCCTCAATAAGCGGAGTCACAACATATGCCTGTCTTCCCTGACAGAGTTGTTTCCTTACAAAATCATAGCAGGCCTTTCGTTTCTCATAGGATAAATTTCGTGTTTTAATCACCTGTCTGCCGGCCGGCATTTCATCCAGTACCGAAACATCCAGATCGCCATACAGCACTACTGCCAAAGTTCGCGGAATCGGTGTGGCTGTCATTACCAATATATTAGGGTTTTTTCCTTTTTCTTTCAAGCGTATTCGCTGGTTTACACCAAAACGATGCTGTTCATCGGTAATCACAAGTCCCAGATTCGCAAACTCCACTTCCGGCTGAATTACCGCATGAGTCCCGACAAGAATATCGATTTCACCGCACTTTAAAAGTTCCAGCGTCTCACGCTTTTCCGCTGCTTTCAAGGATCCGCTTAAAAATCCCACGCGTATGCCATGCGCTGCAAAACTTTCTTTCAGACCATCAAAATGCTGGCGCGCCAAAATCTCCGTTGGTGCCATCATCACAGCCTGATAGCCGCCGTTCACCACCTTGTACATGGCTGCTTCCGCCACAGCTGTTTTCCCCGAGCCTACGTCACCCTGCACCAGCCGGTTCATCACCTTGCCGCTTTCTAAATCCTTCTCAATTTCTCTGATGCAGCGCTTCTGTGCTCCTGTCAATTCATATGGAAAAGTGTCCAAATAGGGTTGAATATTCACATCGTTTGAAATACGGATTCCGTTTTCTTTTCGTGATATATTCTGCCGCACCGCAAACAATCCGGTCTGCAGAATCAGCAGCTCGTCAAACACCAGGCGGTACTTTGCCTCCAGAAGCCGCTGTTTTTCCTGCGGAAAATGAATGTTCCGCAGCGCATATTCCATGCTGCAGAGTCTGTTGGCCTCAATCAGTTCCTGCGGAATGACATCCTTAACCTTACTGCAAAGGCCTTGTATCTGCTGCTGCCACTTCCTCATATCTTTTTGTGACAATCCCTGAGATAAATGATATACCGGAAATATTCCTCGAAATTCCGTTTCCTTTTTTACATCACAAAGCTCCGGCTGAATCATTTGCAGCCTGCCGAGCTTCTGCGAAATTTTTCCGTAAAATATGCATTCTTTCCCTATCTGAAATTTATCCTGCAAATACGCTGCATGAAAAAAAACGACCTCCAGAGAACCTGTATCGTCACTCACAAGCACTCTCAGCCGCTGTTTCCCTCCATAACGGTATTTGTCCTTCAGCACCCGATCCACTCCGCATTTAATCAGTGCCGATGTTCCTTCTTTCAGCTCTCCGATTATCGTGTATGTCCGTCTGTCTTCGTAATTCCGCGGTAAAAAGAACAGCAGGTCTTCCAAGGTATAAATATTGAGTTTCTGCAAAGCACCGGCTTTTTTAGGTCCGACACCCTTCAATTTTTCAACACTGTCGAAAAGCTCCATTCGCTTTCATTCCTTTCTAAGAATACCTGTGATTACCGGCTTACCTCAATATGCCGTTTCACGATATTCTTGGATAAGGTTCCGGTTACAATGATCTTGACGGTCTTCGGCTTTATCTTCATCACCCGTTCCGTGTTTTCATAAATATCATCAATTAATTTTTCTGTTACACGTTTGATGCTGCTGCCGAAGTGAATGACAACATACACGGTGATAATCAGCCCGTCTTGAGTCTCTTCCACCTCAATACCGCCGGTTTCCTCTTTATAGAGGTTCATGCGCGACGCCAGCCATGGCATAACATTTTTATATTTACCTTTATAATTCAGGATATCCACCTTACCGCCGCATGATTCCACCGCTTCTATTACAATGCGGTTAATTACAGTGGCCGGAAAATGAATTTTACCCAGTTTTGTTTCGATATCAAACATGTTTTCCCTCGTTTGCTCCCGTTCCCGATCTTTCTAATTAAATTTTAGCCTCCGGCTCATCATTTTACAAGCAGAACCTGCTGCATTGCAAATCAAAAATTCAGACAGATTATTCGCAGGTTATAAAAAAGCACCCACAATTGCGGGTGCTGATTTTGCGAGGTTCTTAGATAGCACGGTTAACTTTGCCTGACCGAATGCATCTTGTGCATACCTTGGCTTTTCTGACAGTTCCGTTTTCTTCAATTCTTACAGACTGAATGTTAGCATTCCATTTTCTTCTTGTGTGTCTATTGGAATGGGATACATTGTTCCCGGAAACCTGGCCTTTACCACAAACTTCACACTTTCTTGACATCTGCCGCACCTCCTTGTACCTGTAGTATTTAAAAGCTTTCGCAATTCTTTCGTTTCAAAACACCCTCTGCCCCAATTTCTGTCCACATCAGAAATTGCAGCGTCAGACTCGAACACATAGCATTATAGCATAGAGAGTCCCTCAATACAAGCATATTTTCGCACTTCGGCACTCTTTTTTAAGCTCCTATTGCTCATCAAAGAATTCAGAACGCAGAATCGACATTAGATGCAAATCATAGTATCTGCCATCCTTTTTCGCTGCATTTCTCGCCGTTCCTTCGTCTTTGAATCCAAGGCTTGCATACAAAGCTGCCCCACGGCGATTGCCCGCATAATGATCCAGCGTTACGCGCTCCATATGCAGGAACGTGAAGCAATATTCCAGAAGTTCATGCATGATTTCTTTGCCGAGCCCATTTCCCCACAGAGAAGATTCCCCGATATAAAACCTGGTGATATCCAGCGAATCGAATTCCTGATTAATCCTGGTGATGTAAATTCTGCCCACCGGCATTCCCGTTTCCCTGGCAACAATTGTGAAGTCCAGTTTCGTAGGGTCTTTCTTGCTGTAAAGCGCCTCCGTGACAACATCCTCATAGCTTCTGTTTTCATCAAAGCTCATGTACTGTGCAATCTTTTCATCACATTCCCACTTTGTAAAATATTCATAATCCGAAAATTTCGTGTCCCGTATAACAAAGTTTTGTGTCTCCATGAACATTCTCCTCTTATATTTTTATTCTTCTTCACAGAATCTTTACACTTTATCGCTATCTTATAGTATGATATTATTATATTCGCAAAATCAATAATTAACAAGGAGAATTCTCACATTATGAGACGTTTTTTAATAGCAATGGTAACTGTGGTACTTATGGCTTCCGCAGTTTTTTTGAGCGGTTGCTCCCTGGGCAGCCCCGATCGCGAAACAGAGCTGAAAGACACATTATCGACAACTTACAGCGAACTGAACTCCACTTTCTCGGGCGACACCGGCAAATACTCCCTCGTCGCGGAATATCTTGCATCCTGGGCCAAATCAAATGACCTGAGTGTCAAAGAAAACGCTGAACACTATATGGTAATTATCAATCCGGCGACAGACGGCTGCGAGAAAAAAGAATCCACTGTTTTGGAATGTGCCGTTAAAACAGGGGACTTCGACAACTCCATGCAGCCGCTCGCCGTTTCGATGACAGCACTTCTTGGGCCCGAATCCCACGGCAAAATCACATTGATCGTTACTGAAAACGATGACGGAAACATGATTGGTGCGTCCTCTGTAAATCCAAAATATTACAAATGTGATAATTTCATCAATATGGAATATTCCAAGGACATAGAACTTTTGACATCCGGAGCATATACTTTCTCCTCTACTATGTCCGCAGATCTGCAGACAGCATCTCCGTCCTACTCCCGTGCATACACCATCACCATGTCCACCTCAGCCTATGCAGACCCGTTCAACTACGATTCTCATTACCCAAATCCGGTTGAAACCATCGGGAGTCTGCTGGCCACGGAAAAAAGTTCCGGAAATCTGTTTCAACTGGTATCTTTTGACTGCAAAGCAGAGAACGGTTACACTCCAAGTTCCGCTACTGCAGTCGTGCTGATTGACGACAATGATGTGGAAAGCTTTACAAAAAAATTCAACAAATCAAATGAAAGCATGAAAAAGAAATTTGATAAACTGGAAGATCATTTCGTCTATACCATGACGGAAACTTCTGCCCCGAGTCGTGTTATTGCCCAACAGTCAAGCGACAATATCATCAGCCTTATGTATACGCTTCAAACCGGTATTTTCCTGCAGGATGAAGATTCCGGCGATATTATTTCCGAAGCATATATTTCTTCCGTCAGCACAGCCGGAAACAAGCTGCAGCTGACCATAAAATCCCGCAGCCTGCAAAAGAGCGTCATCGATGAAATGAATACGTCGTTTTCCACGACTTCCGGACTTTGCGATATCAGCTACTCAGCCTCTGAACAGAGCGTAACCTGGTCCGCAAACAAGGATAAAACTCTAGCCGGCTTCTTTGCAGATGCACTGAGCATCGATGATTCCGAGCCGCTTGACACTCTGAACAGTTCCGAATGCGATATATTTGCATCCAAGGTCTCCGGGCTCAATATCATATCCTATCGTTTTAATTCAGAAAACAGGGAAGCTGCACTTCTGAATACACTGCACTTCCTGGAAAGCCTTTGTGATACAACGGATTAATATCACAAAGCTCAATTTCAAAATATAATTTCATTAAAAAACCCGGGCAAACGATATTACACATTTCGTTTATCCGGGTTTCTTTTTTACACAGAATGCTTTTGTTATCCTACGTAAGCAAAATCCGCCGTTGCCGA
>CAVCML010000002.1:0-3077 GCA_963603335.1 Bacteroidaceae bacterium
TTTCTTTTTTTAAAATTTTTCAAATTCTTTCAGGTGAATCTGCCGGAAATCCTATTTACAGAGATGAGGGAGAAAGAAACAGCGTTTCAAGAAGCCTTCGAAAAGAGAACTTTGACAATTTCATAGCGGTGATGATTGAAATCGTGTACAATGAAACCAGAAGCAAAACTCGTGCAGGAGGTGCGTAATGGCGAACGAGAAGAAAATAGCGAAATATCAAAAACTTTTTCTTAGTTGGTTGGAAGATGCAGCAACAGTTGAAGCGCAGCTGAAAAATGAATCTGATCCCCAAAAAGCTGATAAATTACAAAAAAAACTGAAAAAGAATAAGGATATGGTACTGCATAATGGCAAGATTATCGGTCAGGAGGGAGGAACTATACAGAGTATCTGGGAACAGATGACAGAAAGACAGCAACAGATTGTACAGGAATTATTCCCTTATGGAATTGAATCAGACGAACTGGCACAACAGAAAAAAAGATTGCAGATTATAAATGCGCATAAAAAGCGTATTGGAAAGTTGAAAACAATAGAAGAATCATATCCACCATACGATTCTAATCTCCCATTTAAGGAAAAACTGAAAAATAAAAGATTTAAGATGGAAAAAGAAATTGGCTGGTGGTTGGTGGTAGATTCAAAGAAAGGTAATGCTACTTATGAGCCTGTTTGGAACTATGAGGAGCATTTTGCCACTACGGTTGAATTTTCTGCGGAAGAACGGAAGATTTTAGAGTATTGTTATCAGATCGGAAAAGAATATGATGCATATAATCAGCAGCGATTTGCGTTTGTAGTCAATTTGGGTGAGTCCTTAGTAGAGAAATCAGAAGAGATGAGCAAATGGGGCGACCGTACACAGTCGAAAGTATGGTGTAGAAATATGTATAAAAAAGTGTTCCCGGATATCATACGAAGGACAAATCCGGAACGAAAGTATACTTCAGCAGAGCTGGAGCAGGCGTCAAAGGAAATGACGAGGCGGTTTATTGAATTTGCCAGAGATGATAAAGGGCGGGAAGCACTGCTGGAGGAATGGAGAGCATTTCTTGGCATGGAGGAACTGGCCGGATTCAATAAAGAGAAGAAAGAAGAGATTGCAATGAAGCTAATCAGTGAAAAAATCGGAGTGGAACTGACATTTTTTACATATGTATATGATACGACGGAATCTGTTGTAGAAGCGATGGAGCTGATCAAGAAACATAGTTTTGAAGAATTGGGACTGGAGTAGAGACAAGTTAATATCGGAAAGAGAAAACTGTTCAGGTGCATTGCCATGGGCAGTTTTTTATATTTGTAGGAAAGCGAGGAAATTATGGAAGAAAACAAAGAAAACAGATTGGATCTAAAAAATATTGCGAAAGCAGCATCAGCAATTCAGACTTTAAGTGATTCATTAAAAGAATTGCAGGAGCAGATTAATCAAATGAAAGAAGGAAAAGCATCTGCAGCGGAAGGATTCCTGAATATCACAGTGGCAGCAGCAAATGCTTGCGATGCTTTTGTAACCTTGGGAGAAGTACTAGAAAATGGGAGAAAAAAATTAAAGAACAGCCTGGACAGTAAACTCATAGAAAAGTTCGAGGAGTTGGTCACGGAAAGTGTAGAGAAGATTGGAGATGGCTTACAGAAGTGTCCCGATGCATTTGATAAAGTTAAAAAAATTATAGCGTCTTTCACAGGAAGAGCTTTATCTGCTTTTACCGATGTTTCAGAGGGAGTTACGAATTTAACTAAAGATGTTAAAAATGGCTTTTCCACCATGAAAGAGCATATCAAAAACTTCAGTTTCAAGGAGTTCATGGAGAAGGTCAAGCAGCTTCCATTGAAGGTGAGCAGTTCGTTTAAGTCACTGGCATCCGATGCGGCGACTGCACTGAAGGAACTTCCGGGGAAGGCGAAGGCCTCCGTGAAGCAGATTCCTTCGATTCTGGAGGGAGGATTTAAAGGCGCAGGTGAGAAGCTGTCTGCAGCAGCATCCTCCATCGGTGTTGCAGCCGGTAAGTTGATGACGGTCGGACTTGTCGGCGGTGCTGCCCTGGCAGCGGTCGCTATCGCAGGATTTATCGCACTGTTTCAGAAGCTGATGGATAGCAATGAAGCATTCCGGGAGAAGATTACCAATGCATGGGCGCAGGTGAAGGAGGCGTTCCAGCCGGCCATCGATGCTTTTAACATGTTTAAGGAGTCCATCATGGGAATCTCAAAAACAGAAGTATTCTGCTCGTTTGTGGAGAGTTTCGGTGATGGTATCGCAAGGCTGATCGAGCTGATTGCGGAGGCAGTCAGCGTCATAGCGGATCTTTTATCCGGTGTTTTCGGGTTTCTGACGGAGTTGTGGGAAGAGCAGGGAGAAGGCCTGATCGGGAAGCTGCAGGAAGTATGGGAAGGTATCGCAGGATTCCTTCAGACGCTGGGAGAAGGTATCATAGAAATCTTCTCAGAGTTTTTTGATGTGTTCAAAGACCTGTGGGAGGAACACGGATCTTCTCTGATGAATGCAGCATCATCACTGTGGAACTCCATTCTGGATATCGTCTTTGCAGTATGGGATGCAATCAAGACGGTGATCGGTACGGCAGCAGATATCATAAAAGCTGTCTGGAACAACTTCGGCGAAGAGATCATGATGGCAGTGACTGCGGTCTGGGAGTTCATCATGGGGATTGCAGAAGGCGCTATGAATTTTATCTCAGGCATTATCGATGTGATTGTCGGTATCTTCACCCTCAATGGGGACAAGATACTGGAAGGCTTCAGCAAGATGTGGGAAGGTGTTAAAGGACTCTTCGATGCGGGTCTGGAATTCGTATCGGGAATCTTTTCTGCGATGTGGAGCGTGATCAATAAAATCTTCGATAAGACAGCAGACTGGTTCGAAGAGAAATTCGGCGGAGCATGGAAGGCTATAAAGAATGCGTTCTCAGGCGCAGGAGCTTTCTTTGCCGGGATATGGAACAAGATCTGCAGCATCTTCAGGAGCATCGGCGTCAAGATCGGTTCTGCGGTAGGAGGCGCATTCAAGAGCACGGTCAACAGTGTAATAAGATTTGCGCAGGGGATCATCAACA
>CAVCML010000003.1:0-2748 GCA_963603335.1 Bacteroidaceae bacterium
TGGCGATGTGATGCACTTCCTCTTCAATGTTTAAAAAATTGAACAAAAAATAAGCTTATTCAAAAGAGACTAATTATTCGCACGAGACTAATCAGTCTCTTTTTTATTGAGAAAAATTAGTCGAATATGAATAATGAAGATGATAAGGCGGCGAAAGTCGTTGGAATTTCATGCGTTAAAATTTTGGCATGAGTTTTGCTTTTATATAAGTCAGAAGCAAACAGCATGAGAAAAAATAGAAAAGAAAGGATGAAATCAAAGTGAAAGCATTAGATGATATTAAAATCCTGGATCTAAGCAGTGGACTTCCTTCGAGTTTAGCATTGATGTATCTGACGTCTTTCGGTGCGGAGGTCACCAGGATGGAATCCCCGGAGAGAGGAGATTCGGCACGCAGCTGGTCTCCGGCAAAAAATGGATGCAGTTATTATTACAATTATTTGAACAGCGGCAAAAAGAGCATAACATTAAATTTGGAAAGTCCGGAAGGACAGGAGATTTTCAGAAAAATCCTGCCGAAATTCGATGTGATTTGCGTCAGTAGCCAGCCGGGCTGGATGGAAGAACGTGGCCTGGGATATGAGAATTTGAAACTGCTGAAGAGTGATTTGATTTACGCTTCATGCACACCGTATGGCTTGAAAGGCCCTCATGCGGCAAAGGCTGCAAGCAGCCTGACGGTACAGGCACTGGGAGTTGCTATGGATATGACGGGTGTTCAGCATGGCTATCCGGTTTCCTGCCGACCGGAGCTTATGGAACATTATGCAGCAGGTTATTTGGCAGCCGGAATTCTGCTGGCAGTGATTGAACGAAAGAATTCCGGAAAGGGGCAGATTGTGGATATTTCGCTTCAGGATTCTGTTTTTTCCTGTATTGAAACAGCGCCGGTCGCAGTAGGCACTATTGGAGAAATTCAGACGAGAAAAGGAAATTTTGACCCATCTTGTGCACCGTATGATTCATTTCGGACAAAGGATGGGTATGTGACTATAGGCGTTGCAACACAGGCACAATGGGAAAAATTCTGTGCTGTGATGAAGTTTGATTCTCTGCTTGAGGTTCAGCGATTCGCGACAAATGAACTGCGATGCCGTGATTATCTGACAGAGCTGCGTCCGGTTTTGGCGGAAAAGCTTATTAATTGGAGCAAGTTTGATGTTGAAGAACGGTGCCGGAGCAAAGGCGTGCCTTGCTGTGCGGTTTTGGCTGTGGATGAAATCAGTGATATGCCTAATACCGTTGAGAATGGATTTATCATAGAAAAAGAAAGCAAAATGCTTGGATTCATGAAATTTCCGTCTCTGCCGTTTAAATTGAGTAAAACTCCGGCGGAAGTATTTACAGATTTTGCAGAGAGAGGAGCCGATACAGATGATTGTCTGAAGGCGGCAGGCCTTTCTGAAGAAGATATTCGAAAAGCGTATGAAGAACATGTGGTATAACAGGAGACAGTGAGATGGGAATTTTAGACAATGTGAAAATAGTTGATTTTACCCATGCTTATTCAGGACCGTTCTGTTCGATGAATCTGGCTGATTATGGTGCGGAAGTTATCAAAATCGAGCGAATTCAGGGCGGCGATCAGGCGAGAAGCTGGGGACCGTTTAAGAATGATTACAGTGGATATTATGCTTCGTTTAACAGAGGTAAAAAAAGTGTTACGCTGAATATTGCGTGTCCTGACGGCAGAAAAGTGGTTTTCGATCTGATTAAGGATGCAGATATAGTCATTTCTAATTTTAAAGCGGGAACGTTAGAGAAATATGGTATGGGATATGAGCAGATGAAGCGAGTTAATCC
This sequence comes from Bacteroidaceae bacterium, assembly GCA_963603335.1. GTDB lineage: Bacteria > Bacillota > Clostridia > Peptostreptococcales > Anaerovoracaceae > Lentihominibacter. Next base: position 1,804 of record CAVCML010000003.1, read on the forward strand.
ACAAATTATCTATGCAAGTCTGTCGGGCTTTGGCACGAAAGGAGAGTTGTCAGCGTATGCGGCGTATGATAATGTAATCCAAGGAATGAGCGGAATTATGGAACTGAACGGATTCCCGGATGGAGATCCCACTAAAATAGGACCGGCTATCGGAGACAGTTATTCCGGGTTGGTGCTCCTCATCGGAATTCTGATTGCATATTATTATCGTCTTAAGACCGGAGAAGGGCAGAAGATTGACGCCACGATGCTCGGTTCGCTGATCACATCGCTGGAGTATCCTATCATGGAATACAACAATTTGAACAAGCCGGTGAGCCGAATGGGGAACCGCAATCCGTATTATGCACCGGGTGATGTTTACAGGACGAAAGACGGATTTCTGGCACTTTCTGCAAAGAATGATGAACAGTGGGAGATTTTATGCAGGGTTTTGGAAGCAGATGGATTACTGGAAAAAGAGGAGTATAAAACCAATGAACTGCGGCTTGCACATACCGATTTGCTGAAGGAAGATCTGGAAAAGCTCTTTGCAGAACATGGAATGCATGAATTGGAACGGAATCTGGAAAAGGCTGGAATTGCAGCTTCTCATGTCATGGGCATTGAAGAAGCTCTGGAAGACGAACATCTTTTGGCAAGAAAGATGATTATCGATGTGGAAGATCCGGGTGTCGGCCCAATCAAGCTGGTGGGCAATCCAATCAAATTGTCGGAGAATAAGCCGGTAACCGATATTCCGTCGCCTCTGCTGGGCGAGCATACGAAAGAAGTGCTTGCTGAAATCGGATATCCGGAGGAAGAAATTAACCGATTAAGAGAAGAAGGCGTTATTTAGCTTACATCATATAATAGTGGGAGGTTACAGAAATGGAAGAAGAAAAGAAACTCAAACGGACAGTCTGAATCCATTGCTTCCGCGGTTATTGAAACGCTTCCGTTTTC
>CAVCML010000004.1:0-42935 GCA_963603335.1 Bacteroidaceae bacterium
CTAAAGGCTGAGCTTTTGGCTCTATTTAATTTACACCATTATACATCCACTATCAACAAGTGGCTGGGATATCAGGAATGTTACATTGTAATCATGGGAAACCGGCAGCGACTATTGAAGGAGCCTCTGAATGAGTATATAATAGATGTGGATTTATGTGAAAGCCACTGAATATCATACGGAATCAGCTGTGTAGCGGCAGTTTTCTCGAGAATTGCAAGTTTGAGAGCAGTGCGATTTCATATGGCAGTTAAGCAGCTGAATATCTGCAGAGTGCTCTGTGCTGTCGGTTCGTATCGCTTGTCTGTCAGTTGAAAGAACCGCTAAAAACGGTTCAGGGAACTTTAGTAACCGGAGGAAGGTTTTATGCAAAAATCAACAATCATAACCAGTGCAGACAGTCCGGCCGAAGGATTTGACGGGATTCTATATCCCGCAATCAATGCGAGCGGCAATTCGCGTTACGACAAAGTCGTCATCACCCTTTCGGGCAGCGAAGGCGGCCTGCATAACGCAGAGCGCATGGCTCGCTTCCTTTGCAAACACGGAATTCCGGCACTGGCACTTGGATATTTCCGCACATCACATACCGGCAAAGACATGTCCCGCATTCCGCTGGAATATATCGAAAGAGCCACTCACTGGCTGCAGAAGCTCGGCTATGAAAACATCGCCGTACAGGGAATTTCCCGCGGTGCGGAATATGCCGCAGCGGCGGCTGTTCATTTTCCGCAGATCAGCTGCGTTATTCTGCGGGCTCCATCCTGGTTTTACGGCGAAGGGCTTATAAAAAACAATCCGTCCGGTGCATCCTGCTGGAGCCTTCGCGGCAAAGAGCTGCCTTACGCACCCTTTGCAGAGCGTAACTTTACCCGCAGGCGCAGGCATGAAGCCAATTCAAGCCACCTTCGTGCATCTGCAAAATCCGCTCCGCTGCTGACCGCGGCACCCGCCCCTGAATCCTGCGAAAAGTCTGCAATTCCGCTTGAAAAAGCAAACGGACCGATTCTGATTCTTTCAACCGAAGCAGATACCGTCCTGCCGTCGGTACAAAGCGCTCAAAAGCTTGAAGCGCGGCTTTCCGAATTTGGATTTCCCTATCCGCATAAACACATTTGCTATCGCCGCATGAGCCATATCATGCTGGAAAATGCAAGCAGGTTTGCGCGGGAGGTCTTTAGTTCAGAAAAGGAATACCCGGATGAATGTGCATCCGAGCGAAAATCGATGGGCAAAGCAGTCATCCACTGGCTGGAGGACATTTGGAAATAAAACCGACCGGAACAAATCCGGAAGTAAAAAAGCTTTCTGAATAATGCCGCTGCATTACGGCATCTCTCAGAAAGCTTTTTATATACTCTTACATATTCATTTTTATTCAATTTGCGATTTAGCCCCTAAGGTTTTTGCCGCTTTTCAAAACCGTGCTGCGAGCCAGCACCCACAGGGAATCGATTACATCTTCACAGGTTTCCGCAAGCTTCAAATCCTTGTAAACGACCGATAATTCCGTGCAGCCCATCACCACGGCATCACATCCTTTGCCGCGCATGTGGCCGATGACCTCCATAATTTCTTCGCGGCTTACGGAATGCCCTGCCTTGACCCTGTCGTAAATCATACTGCTGACCTTCTGCTGATATTCAGCATCCGGTGCAATGCATTCCACGCCGGCCGATTTTCCGTAAAAACTGTAAGTTCCCGACGAAACCGTGCCTTCCGTTGCCAGAATGCCCAGCTTCTTTACCTCACGGGGCTCGCTGCGGTGCGGTCCTTGTTTTTTAGCATAATCTATGGTTTCCTCGATGATGTTGAGGACGGGAATTTTAACCGAAGCTTTAATATCTTCAAAGAAATAGTGTGCGGTGTTGCACGGGATTACAACAAAGCTGCAGCCCGCCGTTTCCAGCATCTGCGCATCCTCCACCATGACATCAAGCGGAGACTCCTCGCTTTCACCCAGTATGAACCGAGTCCGATCCGGTATGGTCGCATGGTTTGAAACCAGCATATCTATGTGTTCCTGATCCTTGTCGGCATCCGTCATTTCTATAATCATTTCCATGAAATACACGGTGGCCAAAGGTCCTACACCGCCCAGCACGCCTACAGCGTTCTTCATTATCCCTCACCTGCTTTCTGCCGCCGCCCGCAGGCGGCTTTGCACAATCCCCGGCTGAATTTCGTAAGACAGCGTTTATTTCACGCCTTCCAGCTCCATAAAGCGCTTGAATCTTTTGTTCTGCTTATGCATGAAGTATTTTACGTACATCTTGTGGATTATATTCCGTTCGCCCTTATAGTCGATCGGGTTGCTGACTTTGCCTTCTCTGTAAAGCCGCTGCACCTGCTCTTTCAGCTCCGGCGTTCCGCAGTATGCCAGAACGATGGACTTCGGCACGACCGTATAAAGGTTTTCATTATCCGCGATAACGATTTCATCGTCAAATTCCTTGTGATAAATCAGATCGTCCACAATCCATTTTACCGCATTGAAGCCGCTGCCCGTAATATAGAAATTACTCCGTCCGAGGCGTGTATTGATTTCAAAATAGCGGTATTTGCCGTCTCTTTCATCGTACTTGATGTCAAAATTGGCAAAGCCCGTATATCCGGTCTCTTCCAGGAAACGAATGGACTTGTCCATGACTTCACGGTTTACCTGATTGATGATTGCAACCGGATTTCCGATTGCTGCATCACCGTGATCCTCCAGGATGGTATGACCGAATGACATGAAGCGAACCTTCGAATTCTGATCAGCATAGCACGTCAGTATGTGCATATAGTTATCGTCTCCCGGGATGAAATCCTGAATCAGGAATTTGTAGCCGTAGGAGCTTTTTTCCAGATTGGAGAGCATGGTTTTCAGTTCGTCCATGGTATTGAACTTGAAAACCTTTTTCTTGCCGGGAAATTCCGCATAGTGATATTCCGCACTGCTGGCAGGCTTGGCGATGACCGGAAAATCAAACGGAAGATTCAGCTCTGTTTTTTCTTTAACATCGTATACAAACGTATTCGGATAATCCACGCCCGTCTTTTCGCAGATGTCGTAAAAACTGTCTTTTAACACGAGCTTGTTGAGCAGATCTTCCTTGATATAAGGAATCACGTAGTATTTCTCCAATGTGCTGCGGTTTTCGATAATCATGCGCACGTACCAGTCGCCGCATGCGATGAGAATCAGCTTTTTTTTGCCCAGGTACTGTTCGCCCAGAGATGTTAGCCGCGCAAGAAATGTGTCCAGGTCGTTCATCTTCGGCTCTATGATATTATCTATGATGCTGGAGTAGGAATTCAGCCAGTTTTTTACCGTGCTGACGGCGATTGACTTGATGCCGTATTCCTCGTGAAACGACCGTGCCAGACTGTAGGTGGTAATATCTCCTCCCAGAATCACCGGGATAAATTCCAGTTCTTTTGTTTTCATGTTAAACGCTCCTCATTTATATTCATTCATTTATTATCTTATTTGACCACACTAAATCATACCATTTTTTCATTGGCTTTGCAATGAAAGATGACGCGCCTGCGATTGCACGGTCCCGTCCCCGGGCGCGGCGGCATAAAAAACAATCCCCGAAAGGCTTTACCCTTCGGAGATTGTTTCAGTTTGTAATTATCCTGTTTTAGACAAATGAAGCTTCGACCGCCTGAAAGCTGCTTTACAGCGTCCATTCCTCGATATTGGTATGGAGCAGCTCGTGAGCCCTCTTCGAAAGCGGCTCTTCCAGGAATTCTTCATATGCCAGCTGTACCGTCGGATTCTCATGCGAGAACCGAAGTTTTGCTGTACTGTCGATGCCGTACAGAGTTTTGCCTCGTTCTTCCGCCAATTCAAATCCGTCGTGAATCGGCTGTCCGCCGCCGCCGGCACATCCGCCCGGACATGCCATAATCTCCACGAAATCGTATTCCGCTTCACCACGCTTCAGCGCAGTAAGCAGCTTCCGTGCATTTCCGAGACCATTGGCAACCGCAACCTTTACCGCAACGCCTTCTATCTCAAAGATTGCTTCCCTCCAGCCCTCGAGACCTCTTACCTTTTTGAAAGCATCCGATTTAGGATTCTTTCCCGTAAGCAGGAAGTAGGCTGAACGGAGTGCCGCCTCCATAACGCCGCCTGTAGCACCGAAGATGATTCCCGCGCCTGTAGCTTCGCCGAAGAAATCATCAAAAGCAGCTTCTTCCAATGCATCTGCTTTTATACGGTCGGCATTGATCATTCTGCACATTTCTCTGGTTGTCAGCACCAGATCCACATCCTGACCTGCGCCGGCATCGTTGACTTCTGCGACATCGCATTCATATTTTTTCGCCGTGCAAGGCATGATTGATACCGAATAAATCTTTTCAGGATCCACGCCCAGCTTCTGTGCGATATATGTCTTGCTCATTGCCCCGAACATCTGCTGCGGAGACTTTGCAGAAGAAAGATTTCCGGCAAATTCCGGGAATTCGTTCTTCACAAAACGAACCCATCCCGGGCAGCACGACGTGAACAGCGGCCATTTATGCTTCTCTTTTTCCTTAAAGTGCTCGAGGAATTCACTGCCTTCCTCCATGATTGTCAGATCTGCCGTAAAGCCGGTATCGAATACATAGTCAAATCCAATCTGCTTGAGCGCAGCCACCAGCTTGCCAAGCGTGCTTTCCTCTCTGTAAAGTCCCACGCTTTCGCCCCACGCCGTCCGCACGGCCGGAGCAATCTGCACCATGGTAATCTTGTCCGGATCAGCCAGTGCATCCAGAAGCGTCATCGTATCGTCTCTTTCGCGCAGGGCACCTACCGGACAGTGAGTTATGCACTGTCCGCACATGGAGCAGTTTGTCTCCTTCATGGAAGCGTTCTTGGTGATGCCTACAGTCGTTCTGTATCCCGTTCCCGTCAGGTTCCAGACGTTGAGACTCTGCACCTGATCGCAGATCTGAATACAGCGCATGCACTTGATGCATTTGGACGCTTCGCGAATAAGCGGGAGCTTTTTATCCCACTTGTTTTTTTCCGCTCTGTTTGTATACGGGACTTCCAAAATGCCCAGATCGTTGGAAATTTTCTGCAGGCTGCAGTTGCCGCTCCGCACGCAGGTTGCGCACTTTGCATCATGATCTGAGAGAATCAGGCTGACATTGATGCGTCTCGCTTCTCTGACTCTCGGGCTGTTGGTGTAAATCTCCATGCCCTCTTCAACCGGTGTGTTGCACGCCGGTATCAGTGTCTCCATGCCCGCGTTTTCAACCACACAGACTCTGCAGGCTCCGATTTCGTTGATATCCTTCAGATAACACAGATGCGGAATATCGATTCCGACCTTCAGAGCTGCCTGTAAAATGGTCGTACCGTCGTTTACTGAAATTTTCTGACCATTGATTGTAAGATTTACCATTTGTGCGTCCTCCCTCCTCTGAAAGCTCCGAATCCATTAAAGTCGCAGCGCAGGCAGCGGCTTGCTTCCTGCAGAGCTTCTTCATGCGACATACCATACTCGATTTCCATGAAGTCATTGCCGCGCTCCGTAGCGTAACGCAGTTTGAGTTCAACTCTTCCGCATGGTTTTTTATCCATAAGCTTCGGATAAGGAATATCGATATCTTCCGAAATTTCGTGATGATATCCGAGCTGTTCGTCAATGTTAGCCGCAGCGACCTTGCCTGCAGCGATTGCATTGATTACAGTGGACGGGCCGGTTACACAGTCTCCTCCTGCAAAGAATCCGTCTATATTCGATACGGCACTGGAGGATTCCGTAACAATCTTTCCTCTTACGACAGGGATTCCGTATTTCTCAAATCCCTGCGATTCAATATCCTGCCCGATGGCAGAAATAATGATATGACAAGGTATACGTTCTTCCGGTAAGCTTGCCGGCATCGGTCTCGGACGTCCTGATTCATCCGCTTCTCCGACAATCTGCGGCTGAGTCCACAGAGCGCGAACGTTGCCTGTACTATTGCTTTCAATCTTTGCAGGAGCCTGCAGTTCCACCAGCGTACAGCCTTCTGCAATCGCACCGTCGATTTCATCCGGCAGTGCAGTCATATCCTGCTTTCTTCTTCTGTATACGATTTTTACTTCCGATGCACCCAGACGTTTGGCCGTTCTTGCCACGTCCATGGCCACGTTGCCGCCGCCTATTACCACGACAGCCTTGTTGTTGAAATCCGGCATTGAATCGTCGCCGATGCTGCGCAGAATCTCAACCGCAGGAATAACGCCCCTGCTGTATTCCCCTTCGATGCCGAGGCTCTTATGAGTGTGCGCACCGATTGATATATATGCAGCATCGAATTCTTCCGCAATCTTCCTGATGTTTGCCTCATCGCCTACATCGTACTCCATCTTTACTTCTACGCCTGCGGACAGAATTGCATCGATATCCCACTGCAGACGTTCTCTCGGCAGTCTGTAGTTCGGAATGCCGTAGCGAAGCATGCCGCCCAGCTTGCTTCGCTTTTCAAACACCGTCGGTTTATGACCCATAATTGCCAGGAAGTATGCCGCGGAAAGCCCGCCCGGGCCGCCTCCTATAATCGCAACCTTCTTACCCGTATCATCCATAGCCTTCGGCACCGGAACGGTCTCGCTGCAGTGATCCACAGCATAGCGTTTTATGCCGCGAATGTTCACGGATGTGTCTATCAGCTGTCTTCTGCATCTTGCTTCACACGGATGCTCGCAGATATGAGCGCAGACCGTCGGGAACGGATTGTCCTTTCTGATCAGTCTTACGGCATCGTCGTATCTGCCCGCCATTACCAGCGCCATGTATCCCGGCACGTCTACGCCTGCCGGACAAAGCGCTACGCATGGCACCGGCTGTCTGCTTTCCTGAATTACAGCTGCGCAGCGGTTGTGCAGAATATGCTCCTCATAATCCTCGCGGAATCCCTGCAGACCCCGCAGCACCATGTCGGCCGCTTCCGTACCGATGGCACAGTCAGCCGATTCTTTTATTACAGTAGCTGTACGGCGAAGCAGTTCCAGCTGCTCCATGCTTTTTTCCGTATTCAGATTCAAAATATCGTCTAAAATCTTCAGCAGCTGCCCAATACCTACTCTGCACGGCACGCATTTACCGCATGAGTGCGCATGGCACAGCTTTAAAAAAGATTCTGCCATATCTACCGGGCATTGTCCCGGCGGGCTGGCTACGATACGTCTCTCAAGGTCCCTATACAACCCTTCTACAACTACCTGAGCCCGGTCTTTCGTTTTAAAGTCCAGTCTGCTCATGATGTCACCTACCTCTCCTAAAATCCATGTAAATAAATTCTGAAATTTGTGCACTTTCCGTAATTCTACAACAAAATTATACATATGTGAAGATTTAAAAGCGCTTTTTTTGATTTTATTTTAACAATTGGCGTAGAAGTTCTATTAAATCGAGAGGTTGTGTAGTTTGATTAGCTGTTCGCTTTATATATGATGCTCCCCGCATGCCTTTGATGTACCAGCCTATGTGTTTTCGAATCTCTCTGACTGCAACATTGTCACCTTTATCCTCCCTGATTAAGGCAAAATGATGCAGCAGCATGTTAATTTTTTCATTATCGGACGGTGTAACCGGTTTCTCTTCGCCCCGCCAGAGGGCTTCAGCCTCTTTGAATATCCATGGGTTACCCAGCGCCCCTCTTGCAATCATAACTCCGTCGCAACCGGTTTCATCCAGCATCCTCACGGCATCCTCCCCGCTCATCACATCTCCGTTGCCGATGACCGGGACATTTACCGCGCGCTTTACCTCAGCAATTACCTTCCAATCGGCTTTTCCCTCGTAATACTGCTCTCTTGTCCTGCCATGGATTGCTATCGCCGATACGCCTGCATCCTCCAGTGCTTTTGCCGTCGCCACAGCGGTATTCTCGTTTCTCGCAAATCCCATGCGAATCTTGGCTGTCACCGGCTTTCCTGCATACTTGACCATGGCTGCCGTCACTTCCTGCAGCACATCCAGTTTTTTCAGCAGTGCCGAGCCTTCACCGTTTTTTACGACCTTCGGCACCGGGCATCCCACGTTTAAATCGAGCAGAGCATTGCCGCAGTCCTTCAGTTCTTTTGCTGCAAATGCCATAACCTCCGGATCGCTCCCGAAGAGCTGAAAACCCGTCATTTCCTCCGGATCGCCTATTTTCAATAGCTGCTTTGTTTTCTTGTCCCCATACCACAGGCCCTTGCCGCTTACCATTTCCGTGTATACAAAAGAAGCCCCCTGTTTCCAGCAAAGGCTTCTCATTGATGTATCCGTAATTCCCGCAAGCGGCGCCAGTACAAACGGTGTTTTAAGAGTGATATCTCCAATCTTAAAAGCTGTCTTTGACATAGTCGCACTCTCTTCCTTCCCGCGCCGATCCCGGGCCTCTCTTTCTGAGCTTTTTATTTTTTCTGTATATAATCTCCAGGCCCTCCAGCGTAAGCATCTTGTCGACATAGTCTATACAGTCGACACCTCCGTCAATTAAGCTGGCAAGCCCGCCCGTAGCGATGACTTTTACTTCCTTGCCGGCGTCCTCGCTGTATTCCTGCAGTTCCGCTTTCATCTTCCTCACTATGTAATCAACCATACCCATATGTCCGTATACCAAGCCTCCCTGAATACTGTTTATGGTGTTGCGGCAGATTACATGTCCCGGTTCTTCCAGCTCTACTTTAGGAAGCTTTGCCGTTTTTTCCACCAATGCATCCGAGGAAATTTTAAGGCCCGGTGCAATGGTGCCTCCAAGGTACTCCGCTTTTTCTGAAACGGCACAGAATGTAGTAGCAGTACCAAAATCTATGATAATCAGCGGCCCGCCGTATTTGGCATGCGCCGCCACTGCGTTAACTATCCGGTCTGCACCGACCTGCTTCGGATTGTCGTATTTTACGATCAGTCCTGTTTTAATTCCCGCTCCGATCACAATTGCTTTTCTGTGGAAGTACTTTACCGACAAATGCTGCAGCGTATACAGTACCGACGGAACGACTGTGGATATGATTACATCCTTTACTTCGCTGATATCCAGGTTTTCATACTTGAAAAGCTGATTGATAATCATACCATATTCATCTGCGCTCTTGTTATTGTCCGTTTCAAGTCTCCAGTTGGTGATCATCTTGCCGTCCCGGAACACTCCCAGGACGATGTTTGTGTTTCCAACATCAAATGCCAGTAGCATTGTTTTTCTCCTTTTGCTCTGCGTTTTGATTCCTTTAAAATAATAGACGGTTTTAAAAACCGCCTATTATTTTATCACATTATACCTTTATCCAAAACACTTTTTTGTTATTTAAGGGTAATAATAACATCTCCGGAATTTACAGCAGAACCCTTGCCTGCTACAATTTTATCTACTGTACCGTCTGCAGGTGCATAGATTTCGTTTTCCATCTTCATAGCTTCCAGAATAACCAGAAGATCGCCCTGGCTTACAGCCTGACCTTCGGAAACCTTAACGTCCAGAATAGTTCCAGGCATTGGAGATGTTACTGTTGCATCGCCTGCTGCTACCGGTGCTGCCGGTGCAGGAGCTGCCGCCGGAGCAGGTGCTGCTGCCGGTGCAGGTGCAGCTGCCGGAGCCGGTGCTGCCGGTGCTGCTGCCGGTGCTGCTGCTCCGGCTTCTTCTACTTCAACTGCATATGCTACACCATTTACGGTAATATTATACTTTTTCATATCTAACAATTCCTTTCAATCATTTCGATAATAATTTTAAAATCTTCTGCTTTCGATGCATTCTTCTCTTGCTGCGTTCGTCCACAGAGTGGTTTCGCCGGAAAGTCTCCGAATTTTTCTTACTACCAGAGTTCCCGTTCCGCCGTCACTCTGATATGCTGCAATCGCTGCTGCGATAACTGCAGTCAAAACGTCGTCTGTCTTTGGTGTCGGTGCTGCTACCGAGGGCGTGGCATTGGCCTTTGTTTCTGCTGCACCAGACGCCTTATCTCCTTTCGCTACAGTAGCGGACATAGCTTTACCCATAAGAGCGAAGATGCCCCATAACAATATCAGAACGATGAATGTGATGCCCATACCCATGAGCATCGTAACAGCAGATCCTGCCATCTTGTCTCCCATAGACAGGCCTTCAAACAGTTCCGGATCTGCGAACTTTTCCATTAAACCCATTATACTACCTCCTACAATGGAATGTTGCCATGCTTCTTAGCCGGCAGTGATTCTCTCTTAGTGCTTAACATATCCAGTGCGCTGATAATCCGCTGTCTCGTTGTAGCCGGTTCGATAACATCGTCTACATATCCAAGACCTGCTGCTACATATGGATTGTTGAACTTTTCTTCGTAATCTGCGATTCTCTCTGCTCTTACCGCATCCGGATCGTCAGCATTCTTGATTTCCTTCTTAACCGAGGAAATGATGTTAACCGCACCTGACGCACCCATAACGGCAATCTGTGCGGAAGGCCATGCCATTACCAGATCGGCTCCCAGTTCCTTGTTGCACATACCGATATAAGCTCCGCCGTATGCCTTTCTTAAGATTACTGTAATCTTAGGCACTGTAGCTTCGCAGTATGCGTACAGCATCTTGGCTCCGTGTCTGATGATGCCGCCGTATTCCTGACCTGTACCCGGCAGGAATCCCGGAACGTCTTCAATTGTCAGAAGCGGAATATTGAATGCATCGCATCTTCTGATGAATCTTGCAGCCTTGTCGGAAGCGTCGATGTCCAGGCATCCTGCTCCGAAATTCGGCTGGTTGGCGATAACGCCCACTGTAGCTCCATCCATTCTGATGAAGCATGTAACGATGTTCTTCGCATAGAGCGGCATAACATCGAAGTATTTTCCTTCGTCTGCAATCTTGGTGATTACATCGTAGATATTGTATCCCTTGTTCGGATTGTCCGGAATGATATCGTTCAGTTCAGGAATCATTCTGTTCGGATCGTCATTGGACGCATATACCGGAGCTGTCTCCATGTTGTTGGAAGGCATGTAGCTCAGCAGCTCTCTTACCATAAGCAGAGTTTCTTCATCGTTCTTGCCCATGAAGTGAGCAACGCCGCTTATTGTATTGTGAGTTGTCGCTCCGCCAAGCTGTTCAGATGTTACTTCTTCACCTGTTACAGTCTTGATTACTGCCGGTCCTGTAATGAACATCTGGCTTGTCTGATCTACCATGAATACGAAGTCCGTGATAGCCGGAGAATATACCGCACCGCCTGCGCAAGGTCCCATGATTACTGAAATCTGCGGAATTACTCCGGAAGAAATCGTGTTGTTGTGGAATATCTTACCGAATCCGGAAAGAGCCGCAACTCCTTCTTCTACTCTCGCACCGCCGGAATCCTGCAGTCCGACAATCGGTGCTCCCATCTTCAGTGCCATGTTCTGCACCTTGACGATTTTCTCTGCGTGATATTCACCCAGTGATCCGCCGCTTACCGTGAAGTCCTGTGCAAATGCAAATACCAGTCTTCCGTCTACCTGACCGTATCCTGTTACGACACCGTCGCCGGGCAGTTCTTTTTCGTCCATGCCGAAGTTAGTGCATCTGTGTTTTACGAAAACATCGATTTCAACAAAGCTGTCTTTATCAAAAAGAATGTCCAGTCGTTCTCTCGCAGTCAGCTTGCCTCTGGCATGCTGTGCTTCGATTCTCTTTTCGCCTCCGCCTTGTGCTAATTTCTCTTTTTTTGCGCGGAGATCTTCAAGCTTGCTCATTTATTGCTTCCTCCCTTAAAGTATTTTGGATGTTTTGTTAAAAAATCATAAGTACATAAAATACCACTCTCACTATAACGTATAGACTTCAAATTTGCAACTTGTTTTTGTTTGTATACATTATTCATATGAGGCGGCAAAATTAATACGGAGCACGGCAGAAATTCAAGCTTCCGCCATGCTCCATGTTTACTCAATATTCTGATTTCGGCACCCTGTGCCGCCGTATTTTTGCCTACAGATTCTTACCGAAATTCTTGTGAAGCGGATACTTGTCAGTCAGTTCCTTAACGATGGCTTTTGCCTCTTCCATTGCATCTGCATTTTCCGGATTATCGATAACCAGTGCGATAGCATCCACTGTTCTGGCAACGTCTTCTTCTTTGAAGCCTCTGCTCGTCATAGCCGGTGTACCCATTCTCAGGCCGCTCGTTACGAACGGTTTTTCCGGGTCGTTCGGAATAGCATTCTTGTTAGTCGTGATGTTTGCGTCATCCAGCAGTCTTTCGGCAAGCTTGCCTGTGATATTCTTGTTCAGCAGCTTTACCAGCACCAGATGGTTGTCAGTTCCGCCGGATACCAGTTCGAAGTCCTTTTCATTGAGAGCCTTTGCCAGAGCCTTTGCATTGGCAATAACCTGCTCCTGATATGTCTTGAATTCCGGATCCATAGCTTCCTTGAAGCATACAGCCTTGGCTGCGATAATGTGCATCAGCGGACCGCCCTGAGTTCCCGGGAAGATTGCCTTGTCGATAGCCTTTGCAAATTCTTCTTTGCAGAGAATCAGGCCGCCTCTAGGTCCGCGGAGCGTCTTGTGAGTCGTACTGGTTACGATGTCGGCGTAATCTACCGGGTTCTGGTGAAGACCTACTGCAACCAGCCCTGCGATGTGAGCCATGTCAACCATGAAGAGTGCTCCGACTTCATCTGCTATCTCACGGAAAATATCGAAACGGATTTCTCTCGGATATGCGGATGCTCCGGCAACGATCAGCTTCGGCTTGTGCTTGCGAGCCATTTCTCTTACGTTGTCATAGTCGATCTTTTCCGTCTCCGGATCCAGTCCGTACTGTACGAAATTATAAGATTTTCCGGAAATATTAACCGGGGATCCATGTGTCAGATGTCCGCCGTTGGATAAGTCCATACCCAGAACGGTGTCTCCGTATTCAAGAACTGCCTGATATACGGCTGTATTGGCATTGGCACCGGAGTGAGCCTGCACGTTAGCGTGTTCCGCTCCGAAAATTTTCTTTGCGCGATCGATTGCCATCTGCTCTACTTCATCTACGAATTCACATCCGCCGTAATATCTCTTGCCGGGATATCCTTCTGCATACTTGTTTGTCAGTGCGCTTCCCATCGCTTCCATAACTTCATAGTTTACAAAGTTTTCCGATGCAATCATTTCGATCTTGGTTTCCTGACGGTTTATTTCACGTTTAATCGCCGCTGTGATTTCAGGATCAGCTTTTTCCAGATAGTTAAAGTACATTTCCCTCTCCTTTACATTTCATAAATATGATGTAGTAACTTTGGATGTTTATCGCTTCGCTAACTTACGACTCGTTCCAGCCGTTTCAGCGCTAAAGCCATTGTCAATCCCGGAATTACTCTGTTTCCGGTAATCTCCACTCCCAGCAGTTCATTGATTTTTTTCAGTCTGTATTGAACCGTATTTGTGTGAATTCCCATGAATTCAGCCGTCTTGCCGCTGTTCATCCCTGCATCCAGCACAAAGGTTTCAAGCGTCTCAAGAAGCTGTCTGCCTTTATTTTCACTCGTTTCCTTAAAAGGCTCCAGCAGCTCCATATAATTTTTCTTGACGAATCCGCCCTGAATCTGAATGTTGATGCAGTTGCTCACCAGAGTCAGTTCGTATTTGGTGAAAACGCGTTTATACGGAAAAACGTTCTGCACAAACGACCAGCTTTCACTGATGAGCCGGTACGCATCTCCCGCACCTTCGATGCCGTTAAGACCCGTCACGTGGAAAATCCGCGCGCCTTTATTTCCCTTCAGTCGGTTGAAGAGCTGCACGCAGCTGTTCTTCAGATCTGTTCCGGCCACCTTATCTTCGTATGTCAGAATCATGCCGTAGGTTTCATCGCCTTCGGTGATCTTCATGACGTTGAGGTCTTCCTGTTTTTCAAACTCGGAAAACACCTGGCTCTCCGCCTCCGAACTGATTCCCTTGGAAAAGAATACGCTCAGGATATCGTCGCCGCTGATGCGCGCCTCATCTTTAAGAGTATATGCAAGGCTCTTGTTGCCCCGCATGAGTGCTTTGATGAATTCCGCTTTGGCATCGCGTTCGGGAGTATATTTCCACATGCCCATGGCCAGTTCGATAATCTCCGCCAGCTTAGTGATTTCTCCCGCCGTGTATGAATCCTCGTTGTCGACTATGAACATATAATATTTCTCATTGTTGATGGTCACCGGTCCCCAGTATGTGAGCACACCGTTGACATCAATCATGGTATAGGCTTTGGCATCGCTTTCAACATTTCGTTCCTTGCCCAGCTTTATGGCGTCCGCTATTGTCGCCTTGTGACGCGTTTCCACGGTAAGAATCGGATTGAAATCCTCACTGAGTATGATCAGCTGAAAGTCATTGCTTATGGCTGCTTCCCGCACGGCGGACTGAAAATTGCTGTGCTTTTCGAAGTTGAGCAGATGGAAAACGGTATTGCTGATCAGGCTGTTGCGGAAATTATCTCCGTACAGCACCCTGTCCATCACATCGCTGATAGCCTGTGAATACGCGGCCGTCCGGGGCATCCAGATCAGCGGCAGTACCTCGCGTTCCGCCGTTTCCACCAGTTTCGGATCCGGTTCCTGCAAATGATATACCGCAACCGCGGCATATCCCTGTGATGCTATGTGATGCAGAATTCTGCACTGTGCATCAACATCGTGCCGGGCTCCGGCAAACCCCGTAAGCAGAATTTCCGTTCGGTCACCCTCATAAAAGCCCAGTTCCTCTTCGCTTGATGCGTCAAACACCGATATGGATTTCACTTCATTGGTTAGATTCACTTTTCCTGCCACTACCTGTGCCTTTGCAAACGCTTCCAGTTCCAGGCAGTCTGCCACGGTTACTTTCATGTGTACGACCTTCTCTCTGCTCCGCAGTAATTCTACTTCTCTATATCGGAAGATTCGTTTTCTGTATCGCTTTCCTCTTTTTGTTCTTCGTCTTCATCCTCGGCGTTGAGATAATCAGTATCGTAAACCGCCAATTCCTCTTCGCTCGGCATATCATCGTCTTTATCTTCCGGATCATCCGCCGGTACATCGCCGCCGTCCCGCTTCTCCGGTTCATACGGAGTTGCTGTCTTGGTGACATCGTTGTATGTCATGATGGTAGGCTTGAATTTGCTGTTTCCGTGCTGCTCCTCGAGCGCTTTCGCCGCTTCCTCAAGCTGTCTCTTTTTTTCCTCTTCCAGAGCTCTCCTGTGCATCTTCTCAGCTTCCGCAGCTTCCGCACGATTGTGAATTTCACGCTCCTTCATCTGCTCCTTCAGTTCCTGACCGATTTCTGCCGGAGTCTTTACTCCGTCATACAGTTCTTCAAACTGACGGTTATCCAGCGTCTCCACCTCCAGCAGTCCTTCCGCTACAGCGGTCAGCTGTTCGAGGTGCTCGCTGAGTATGGTCTTTGCAGTATCGTAAGCTTCTTCAATAATCGCCTTGACTTCTTCATCGATTTCGCTGGCCGTTTCTTCCGAATACGTCTGACGGGTGGAGAAATCCTTGCCCAGGAACACTTCATCCGAGGAGCTGTAGTTTACCGGGCCCAGCTTATCGCTGAATCCATATTTGGTAACCATTTCCTTGGCGATATCCGTTGCTCTCTGAATATCGTTGCTGGCTCCGGTACTGATATCATCGAGCGTGAGCATTTCAGCTACACGGCCGCCCAGCAGATGAATAATCTGTTCCCGCATGGTTTCCTTGGTTCCGTAATATTTATCTTCTTTCGGCAGAATCATCGTGAATCCGCCGGCTCTTCCTCTCGGAATGATGGTAATCTGATGAACCGGATCCGTCTTAGGCAGCACATGAGCCACTACGGCATGTCCCGCTTCATGGTATGCCGTCAATTTACGTTCATCCTCACTGATGACGCGACTCTTCTTCTCCGGTCCCGCTATAACCTTCGTGATGGCCTCTTCGATTTCTTCCATCCTGATCTTAATGCCGTTTCTTCTGGCAGTCAGAAGTGCGGCTTCATTCAGCATATTTTCAATATCCGCAGGGGAAAATCCCGGCGTTCTTCTCGCCAGCACCTTCGGATCGACTCCGTCAGCCAGCGGCTTGTTTCTTGAGTGAATGCGGAAAATTTCTTCTCTTCCCACAATATCCGGAATTCCTATAACAATCTGACGGTCAAATCTGCCCGGACGCAGCAGAGCCGGGTCCAGTACGTCAGGACGGTTTGTCGCCGCCAGGATGATTATGCCTGCATTTTCTGCAAATCCATCCATTTCGACCAGCAGCTGGTTGAGTGTCTGTTCTCTCTCGTCATGACCGCCGCCGAGGCCTGCGCCTCTCTTGCGTCCGACCGCATCGATTTCATCGATAAAGACGATGCAAGGCGCATTCTTCTTAGCCTGATCGAACAGGTCTCTTACACGGGATGCACCGACACCTACGAACATTTCGACGAAGTCGGAACCGCTGATGGTAAAGAACGGCACTCCGGCTTCTCCCGCCGTCGCCTTGGAAATGTAGGTTTTACCTGTTCCCGGAGGGCCTACAAGCAGTATTCCCTTAGGTATTCTGGCTCCCAGGCTGTTATATTTGGTAGGATGCTGGAGAAAATCCACGATTTCCTCCAGTTCTTCTTTTTCTTCTTTAAGTCCTGCGACATCCTTAAATGTAATCTTGCGCAAATCGCCGCTCTTCTGGAGTTTGGCCCTGCTCTTGCCGAAGGCCATGGCTTTGCCTCCGCCTCCGCTCTGGTTCATGATGAGAATGAAGAATACCACCATGATGCCTATCATAATCAGCGTAGGCAGCAGACTGATCCAGATGGATTCCTTCTTCGGTTCGTCGCTGTTGAGTTTCAGTGAGCCGTCATCTACCTGCGGCATGATATACGATTCATAGATATAGTTTAAATCCACGGCGCTGTTAACGTAAGCGTACACGGTTTTGCCGTTCTCCAGATCGGCTGTCATCTTCGTGTCCGTTACGTTGATGCTCTCTACTTTATTATCCTTAAGATAATGAATCATCGTGGATGTCTTGATTTCCTTTTCTTCCTTTGGTGCGTCACTGTTGTAGAACCACACCATAGCCAGTACAAGTCCAAAGATAATCACGTAGATTCCTATGCTTTTAGTAACTTTTTTCAAGTTTTCTTTCCTCCCGATACTGTCTTTTCCCGTCTATATATTTCAGTAATAACTTCTGTTCGAATTTCATCCAATTTTTTTGTTTGTAAACTACAAATTTATTCAAATATTTTATCATGAAGCACGTTTTTTTTCAATAGAAGCCGCCTGCTTTTTATGACAACTTCACGTAACTTTCATTCAGCATCCGCATTGTTCTCATCAGCGGTGTGTAAATACACACTGCCCTCCGGCTACTTTAAGCCGATATCCCTTCGGAAATTCCACCATCTTCGGCGCCTGTTTTTTTTCGATTATTCGGTCGGCGGCCGCAATCCGCTCTGCCGAAATATCGCTTTCAAGGCCCAGCTTGGCGAAACACCGCAGCACGATTCGGTGGCGCAGAGCTTCATGAAGATTTGCCAGCCCCTCTCTCTCGAGAACGATTTCATCCTCGCTTTTTTTCTGAAGAAGTTCCTGCAGAGCCTTTTCTGCGCAGCTCTGCAGATAGTCACTGTCTGCGGCCGCAATCCTGCCGAGTCTCAAAAGGCTTCCCCGGATATTTTCATTGTATTCCTGCTCCAGCAGCGGCAGGAGATTCAATCTTATCCTGTTTCTCGTGTAAATGCTCTGCTGATTGGTGTGATCCGTAACCGGATGCAGATTGTTTTTCAAGCAATAGGCTTCGATGTCCTTTCTCGGCAGATCGAGTATTGGCCGAATTACCGAAAATCCCCGCTCCTTCCGTTCGTAGGCGATGCCGGAGAGCCCATCGGTGCCCGTTCCGCGCAGCAATCGAAACAAGATGGTTTCCGCCTGATCGTCTGCGTTGTGAGCTACTGCGATTTTTACATGCGCCGCAAAATCCTCCGGTGCGGCACCGCTTTCCGCCGCCTGCTTTTCGGATATCTCACGGGCCGTATCATAAAACGCATCATAGCGCAGCTTCCTGCCCGCTTCTTCGCCTGTCATGCGAAGTTCCTTTGCCATGGCAGCGCAGTCCGCCGCAATGACTTTGCAGGAAATATCGTATGATCGGCAGATTTCTTCAACGTAGCGCTGATCCCGCTCCGCTGCGCCCGGGCGAAGGCCATGATTTACGTGCACGGGATAAATCCGGATTCCCATGGACTGCCGCAGCTGCAGCAGCATATGAAAAAGGCATACCGAATCAGGACCTCCCGAAAGGCCCAGAACAATATGCTCATCAGGTTCAATCAAGTGATGAGATGCGATGGTTTCTTTAACTTTTTGAAATATCATGTTTTTTCGCTCCCCTGTCAATGCTGTTTCCATTGTAGCACGAATCTCCGCAAATTACTGTATATTAAAAAATTTCACAGCTGATAATTATCCTGCAAAGCCTGCGGCCCGGGCCAATCCATCGCGGTTCGTGCTGCGCGGTTCGTGCTGCGCGGTTCGTGCTGCGCGGTTCGTGCTGCAATGTGTCGGAATTCCACTTTTTGAGGCAAAATTCCCTCTTCAAATCATAGTATGCAGCCGCCTAGCTCCCCATAGCAGCAAAAAAGAGAGTTTTGTCAAGGCGTTATGCCTTCTAACTCTCTTTTTTCATCATTTTTTTGCCTTTTTATCGCTGTCGGTGTTATGAAAACATAACAATTTCGGCTCGCGCCCGTCCGGGACTATGATTTTTCGCCTGTTCATGCCTGTAATATCATAAAAACGTGCCGGGGGACCGGCGCAGAGGCTGATCAGTGTCGGCGCAGTGTCGGGCGGTGCCGGCACAGGGTTAAACGGTCCGGCGCCGTGTCAGGCGGTAGCGGCGCACTGCTAGCCGCGGATTCCATAAAACCGCATTGCGTTTTCTTTTGTCTTTGCAGCCGCTTCCTCAAAGGTAATGCCCTTGATCTCGGCTACTTTTCGCGCTGTGTACTCCACGTTGGGCGACATATTGCGTCTGCCCCGCAGAGGTTCCGGTGAAAGATACGGGGCGTCGGTTTCCACCAGCAGAAAATCGATAGGTATTTCCGCCACGGCAGCCACCGTCTTGCGATTGTTCTTATATGTCACCGGCCCCGCCACAGAAATTGTCGCTCCCAGCTTGACGTACTGGGATGCCAGCTCCGCACTGCCGGAAAAGCAGTGAATGAGCACTCTGGCATCGCTCGTCATGTAATCCGGCGAGCCTTCTGCGGGCGCGTTTGCTGCCTCACTTTTTTTCAGCGTATAGCCGGTCGGATCGGGGCGCTTCGGAAACCAGCTCTTGCGTTCCTCGGAAAAAGCCCCTTCTTCTTTTAATATATCCATCGTCTCCTGATCCGCTTCACGGGAGTGGATGACGATTGGCATTTTCAGCTCATTGGCCAGCCGAATCTGCCGGCGGAACCACTCTCTCTGAGCATCCCGCGGAGAATTGTCGTAGTGGAAGTCCAGTCCAATCTCTCCGATGGCTGCGACTTTTTCCTTTCGCGCCAAGCCCCTATACATTGCCAGCTCCATATCATCCATGCCGGCGGCATCGTGCGGATGACAGCCGACGACAGCGTAGACCCACGGATATTCAGCCGCATGATCCACCGCCAGTTTCGAACTCGGAAGATCATAGCCTATATCTGCCACGTAGTCCACATCAGAGGCTTCTATCGTTTTAATCAACTCCGCGCGCTCCTCGGGGGAGTAGCTGGCTTCATTGATATGTGCATGAGAATCGAACAGCATCCTAGCTCACCGTGTTCCCGTCTTCTGCCTCAGGACTTACGAACGCCAAAGTCTCCTTGCCGTCCTTCACATCGTCTGCGAACATAATCATGCCGTTGGATTCCAGTCCTCTCAGCTTTCTCGGCTTAAGGTTTGCCACAACGACTACTTTTCTGCCAACGCATTCTTCCGGTTTAAAGTGCTTTGCCACTCCGGAAATTATCTGGCGTGTTTCCGTTCCCATCTTCACCTGGAACACCAGCAATTTATCTGCCTTCGGGTGTTTTTCTGCGGACAAAATTGTACCTACGCGGAAGTCGATTTTATCGAAATCCTCAAATTCGATTTCCGGTTTCAGTTCCAGCGGAATGTTTTCTTCCTTGCCTGCGTGCTGCAAAGCTTCCAGCTCTTCCAGTTCTTTTTCGATGTCAAGGCGAGGGAAAATCGGATCGCCCTTCTTCACCTGTTCTCCGTTCATCATTTCAAATGTAAATGCATCTGCCCATACCGGCTCTGCATACCAAAGTCCCAGCTGTTTTCTGATTTTGCCGGATGTCGTGTGCATAAACGGCTCAATCAGAACCGAAACTATGCGGATAGCTTCCGCCAGATTGTGAAGCACATTATCGAGGCGAGGCTTATCCTTTTCATCCTTGGCCAGGACCCAAGGCACGGTTTCATCGATGTATTTATTGGCTCTTCTGACAACCGTCCATATATCTTCCAGCGCCATATTAAAGGCGAATTTATCCATATTTGCTTCAACCTTGGATGCCGCACCGACAGCTACAGCTTTAAGTTCTTCATCCAGCGGATCGGTCGCATCCGTCAGTGCCGGTACCACGCCGCCATTGTATTTTTCAATCATGGAGACGGTACGGGAAACCAGGTTGCCCAGATCGTTTGCCAAATCGTAGTTCATTCTCTTGAGCATTACTTCGTTGGTGAATACGCCGTCCTGTCCGAAGGTGTATTCACGCAGCAGGAAGTATTTGAGAGCGTCAATACCGTAACGGTCGATGAGTGTAACCGGATCTACGACATTGCCCTTGGATTTTGACATCTTGCCGCCTTCAAGCAGCAGCCAGCCGTGTCCGAGCACCTGCTTCGGAAGAGGCAGTTCCAGGGACATGAGCATCGCAGGCCATATAATGGTATGGAATCTTACGATTTCTTTTCCCACCAGATGAACATTTACCGGCCAGTATTTTTCATAAAGCTCCGGATCATCCGGGTAGCCCAGGGCTGTGATGTAGTTCGTGAGTGCATCAAGCCATACATAGATGACATGCTTATCATCAATCGGCACCGGCACGCCCCAGTCAAACGTGGATCTGGAAATGCAGAGATCCTCCAGGCCCTGTTTTACAAATGCAATCATTTCGTTTCTTCTGCTGTCAGGCTGCAGAAATTCCGGATTGGTTTCGAACATTTCAAGCAGTCTGTCCTGATATTTGGAAAGGCGGAAGAAATACGCTTCTTCCTTGGCTTTCTGCACGGGTCTTCCGCAGTCCGGACATTTGCCGTCCACCAGCTGGCTCTCAGTCCAGAAGGATTCACACGGTGTGCAGTACATGCCTTCGTATTCACCTTTGTAGATATCGCCCTTCTCATAAAGCTGCATGAAAATCTGCTGTACACGCTTTACGTGGCGCGGTTCTGTCGTACGGATAAAATCATCATATGAAATTTCCATGGTCTTCCACAGATCTTTGATTCCGGCAACGATTTCGTCAACGTATTCCTGCGGCGTTACGCCTTTTTCATTCGCGATATCCTGAATCTTCTGTCCGTGTTCATCGGTTCCCGTAAGGAATCTCACATCGTATCCCGCGAGGCGCTTAAAGCGCGCCATGGCATCCGCCATAACGGTACAGTAGGTGTGTCCGATATGGAGATTGGAACTCGGATAATAGATTGGTGTCGTGATGTAATACTTGCCTTTTGATTCTGTCATTTTATTTATCATTCCTTTCATCTCTGCCGCGAATGGGCGGCAGTAAATATTGGTATAGAATAGCACTGTTTTGGGTGCGAGTCAATCCATGGAGAGGGATTGGAGTGTCTGCGGTCCTCGATTGAATAAATCCCGCAGATAAAATAAGTGCTGAGCCGGATTGTCCTGCTTATAAAAACAGAGCCGGTTCCCGGCGTGTTCCGGCATACATCTCTTCCAGTTCTTCCTTGTGATAGAGGAATCCCGGATCGTCGAAATACCATGCACCGTTCGGGCATTTTTTCACACAGCCGCAGCACTTGATGCAGATGCCGGTAATCGGAGCCGGTGCCTGTCCCGGTTTTTCCTGTACAACAGATCCCATCGGACAAACCGCTGCGCAGATTCCGCATCCGCTGCAGAGCTCTGCGTGTAATTTCGGTTTTACCTTCAGGATATTTATGTGATTGCCGTTTCGATCCTGCGGCTGATAATACGGGCCAATCGGGTCGCGGCCGTCCACCGGCACGGGCGCGGCCTCCCGCAATGCTGCCGCGCCCTGCCGGCGGATTTTGCCCGCAAGCCTGCGGGCAAAATCCCGGGACAGCTCCATGTCGGAGCTGTCCGGGCGGCCGGCCGCCAGAATCTCGGAAAACGAGTGCTCGCCTATAAATGCCGCAGCTGCAATCGCATAGAATCCATGATCCTGCAGTATATTTCTCAGTTCTATCAATGCGTCATCGAAATTCCGGTTGCCGTATAACACGATGGGAACGGCCAGTGCTCCGCCTCCCTGTACGGTATCCAGGAATTTCAAAAGCACGTTCGGAACCCGGCCTGCGATGACCGGTACACCGAATACGATCAGGTCGTCCGGCGTGAACCGGTAGTTTACCTGCCTTGCTTCCGGCGGAGTGAAATCTATGTCGGCTGCTCGGGTCATTTCGTTCCCGGCATTTTCCTCCGGCGATTCCTTCCTGTCATTTTCATTCCAAGCATTTTTCCCCGGAGGGGTTTCCGCCGCCGGAGCTTTTGCGAGCTCGTCGGCGATGGCGGCGGTCACCTTTTCAGTGGTGCCTGTTCCGCTGAAATACATGGCTCTGATATTCATAATTCATCCTTTCTTTCAGCCGGCGAACGGCGCCTTATCCGCAGCCGTCCCAAATGTCTGCCGAAACTGCCGGGCAATTGCCTTTGCAGCACAAATTTCAAGGTTATGCCTGGCTGAATCTTCTAACCTTTGTGTACTGGACAATCAGATCTACGATGTCTTCTATCTCGATGTAGCCGCTGTCGATGGAAAGGCTGTAATTTACATGCTCTCCCCATTTTCTGCCGGTGTGATATGCATAGTAGTTGGCTCTTGCCTTGTCGGTGTCCTTCATCAGCTTGCGGACTTCATCTTCGGGCACGCCGTATTCCTGTACCGCTCGCTTGATTTTATCTTTTTCTTCCGCATAAATGAATACGTGGCTGGCTTCCGGAATGCCGCGCAGCACGTAGTCTGAACATCTGCCTACGATAACACATGACCCCTCGCTTGCAATCCTGCGGATGGTATCAAACTGCGCCAGAAAAAAACGTTCATTGAGTGACAGGCTTTCAGGGCCGCTGTCACTGGTTCCCATGGCGGACGCCAGGCTGTAAAGGAAGCCGTTCTTGGCTTTCATTTCCGCATCCTGAATCATTTCCTTGCTGAATCCGGATTCTTCTGCAATTCGTTCCAGAAGCTGCTTGTCATAAAACGGTACGCCCAGTTTTTCTGCCAGGCGCTTACCTATAAGTCTTCCGCCGCTGCCAAACTCTCTACTTATTGTAATGATTTTTTTATTTTTATCGCTGCTCATAAGCTCCTCCTTGCATATCTTGCCAACAAATTCTGTTTTTTATTATAACATGAATCATAATAAAAATAAAACTCCCGCACGGCAAAATGCGGGAGTCTCGTTTAAAATCATATTTTTAATGCAGCCGCATATGCAGTTGCGCATGCAATCATGCCGTTTTTTCAGATTTTATCGTCTGTGTATCAGCCCGATATCCTTTCGGTACTGTACTCCGTCAAAATGGATTTTTTCAGCATTGGCGTATGCTTTGGCGCGGGCTTCATCGTGAGTGGCGCCGAGGGCTGTCACGCCCAGCACGCGGCCGCCGGATGTTACGACGGCGCTCTGCTTCATTTCGCATCCGTCCTCACAGGCAGCGCATTTGCTGCCTTCCGGCATTTCTGCGAACTTCGTCCCGGCGTGGAATACGATTACATCAGA
The DNA here is from genome assembly GCA_963603335.1 of Bacteroidaceae bacterium. Taxonomy (GTDB): domain Bacteria; phylum Bacillota; class Clostridia; order Peptostreptococcales; family Anaerovoracaceae; genus Lentihominibacter. Next base: position 23,875 of record CAVCML010000004.1, read on the forward strand.
ATCCACATCGCCGAGTCCCGTAATCGGCTTTCCTTTTTCATAACTTCCCGGATAGCCGCCGGAAGCCAGTACCACGCATACTGCCTTCTCTTCTTTCCACTTCAATTCGATATCCGCAAGGCGATTTTCCGTTACTGCCAAAAATACCTCTGCCAAGTCGCTTTCCATTCTGGCGAGAACCGACTGTGTTTCCGGATCTCCGAATCTGTTGTTGAATTCGATGACCTTCGGGCCGTCTTCCGAAAGCATCAGTCCTATGAACAATACGCCTTTGAAGTCCAGGCCGTCCTTCTGAAATCCTGCCAGTGTCGGTTCCAGGATTTCTTTGCGAATCCGTTTCTCGGTTTCAGCATCGAAGAGCAGGCTCGGGGAGTACGTTCCCATACCGCCCGTGTTCGGACCTTTGTCGTCATCGAAGACCCGTTTATAGTCCTGTGCGGATTCCATCGGCAGGATTGTATGCTCGTCCACGAAGCAAAGCATGGATGCTTCCACCCCTGTCAGAAATTCTTCCACGACGATTTTGTCCGCCGCTGCTCCGAAAACCTTGTCGCCCATCATTTCCTCGATGGCCTTTCTGGCATCCTCTTCGTTTTCCGCAATGACAACGCCTTTTCCGGCTGCCAGGCCGTCGGCCTTCAGCACCATCGGATATCCGAATATGCCTACCGCGTCAAGCAGCTCATCTTTGTCCGTAAACTCCCTGTATCCCGCTGTAGGGATGCTGTGTCTTGCCAGGAATTCCTTGGTGAAGGATTTGCTTGCCTCAAGCTGAGAGCACTTTTTATTCGGACCGAAGGTCTTTACCCCGGCAGCCTCCAGCTGATCTACAATTCCCATGGCCAGCGGCACTTCCGGTCCGATTACCGCCAGATCTACGGCGTTATCCTTTGCAAACGCACAGATTCCGTCTATATCCTCCGCTCCCACGGCAGCACATTCGGCGACCTGTGAGATCCCCGCATTGCCGGGTGCACAGTAAATTTTGTCTACTTTATCACTCTGAGCCAGCTTCCAGCAGATCGCATGCTCTCTGCCGCCGCCGCCCACGACCAGTACCTTCATCCTTATTACCTCCCGATGACTAGTGATGGAACAATCTCATGCCGGAAAAATACATCGCGATTCCGAACTCATTGCAGGCGTCGATAACCACGTCGTCACGGATGGATCCGCCCGGCTGCGCTATGTATTTCACGCCGCTTCTGTGAGCTCTCTGTACGTTATCGCTGAACGGGAAGAAGGCATCCGAGCCAAGAGCAACGCCGTCCATTTTATCCAGCCACTCTCTTTTTTCTTCTCTCGTGAGCGGCTCCGGCTGCTCCGTAAAGAACTGTTGCCACTGTCCGTCTTCCAGCACATCCGCGTAATCCTCGCCCATGTAAACATCGATGGCATTGTCCCGGTTAGGTCTGCTCACGTCTTCTTTGAACGGCAGATTCAGCACCTTCGGGCATTGACGAAGAAGCCAGTTGTCGGCTTTCTGTCCCGCCAGTCTCGTGCAGTGGATGCGGGACTGCTGTCCTGCGCCGATTCCGATAGCCTGACCGCCTTTCACGTAGCACACTGAATTGGACTGCGTGTATTTCAGCGTAATCAGAGCAATTATGAGGTCTCTTTTGGCATCATCCGGAACTTCTTTGTTTTCCGTCACCAGTTTGCCGAGAAATTCCTCGTCAATCGGCATTTCGTTTCTGCCCTGCTCAAATGTAATTCCAAATACCTGCTTTCTTTCAACAGGATCCGGTTTGTAGGCAGAATCGATCTTGATTATATTGTAATTCCCCTTTTTCTTTGTTTTGAGTATTTCCAGCGCTTCCGGTTCATATCCCGGAGCGATGATTCCGTCGGAAACTTCTCTCTTGATCATGTTTGCCGTATCGACGTCGCACACATCCGACAGAGAAATGAAATCCCCGAAGGAAGACATTCTGTCCGCTCCTCTGGCTCTCGCATATGCGCATGCCAGCGGCGACAGATCTCCCAGGTCATCCACCCAGTAAATCTTCTTTTCAACATCACTGAGCGGCAGACCCACAGCTGCTCCCGCCGGTGAAACGTGTTTAAACGAAGTTGCTGCCGGAAGGCCTGTGGCTTCTTTGAGTTCTTTTACCAGCTGCCAGCCGTTGAAGGCATCCAGAAAATTGATGTATCCCGGCTTGCCGTTGAGCACCTCGATAGGAAGCTCTCCCTCCTCCATGAAAATCCGCGACGGTTTCTGGTTGGGATTGCAGCCGTATTTTAATTCTAATTCTTTCATGTTTTTTCTTTCTCCTGAATCGTCTATTGACGGTATAATGTGTTCTATGTATTCTATTTATTCTTGTTTATGATGCGCGTTTCATAGCTGCCCGTCTCAATATCGATGTAGCGAACGAACAGCGAAACCTTGTTATCCTCATTCAGGCTGTTCCAGACGGTGTCCGTAAACGCATCGATATCCCCTGCGACGGCAACCTTTTCCGGTTCTCCTTCAAAGCTCGGCAGCGGATTTGCATCCTCCATATATGTATGAATGAATCTCGCCTCGCCCGCCGGGCATCCCGGATAAGCAAACGTATTGCGGATGCAGTATTCCGGATTGCCGTCATCGCTCTTCAATATAGACATGGCGAAATCGTACTTGCCGTCCGCCACGTTGATGATGCCGGAAATTCTAGGCGTATAGTTCGGATCGTCCGGCTCGAATTCGCGCGTTCTGAGTGCTTCCTCAAACGTCTTGCCCTCAGCCATCAGATTATATACCGTGTCGGTCTGATCGCCGTTGGTCACGATGGTCGTGTTTCCAAGTACGCGCACCGGCGCATAGATGATAAGGCTCGGGTCGCTGAGCTTTGATTCATCGAATGCCTGAGTGCGGATTCCTTCGCCTTCTTCCGCAAAGATCCGGTTGCGGCTGTTGACGCTCCTGCCCATGATAAAGTAGGCCGTCACTGCGCTTTTACCGTCTTCCGAACATCCGATGATGATGCCTCTTCCCGGATATGAGGTTGCCTTTAATATATCTGAAATATTTGTTTTCTGCATAATCGTCTATTCCTTTCCGTCCCAGCAATAAGTGCAAAGCTTGCATTTGTCCACGCCGATTGCCTCAACGGTGTCCTCCAGATGCTGGAATTTAAGGCTGTCGAACTTGAGGGTTTTGCGGATTTCTTCTACCATTTCTTCGTGTTTTTCCGTATCGCTTGCAGCGTATTCCGCCAGGATTTCCGCCGGAATATCGTCGCTCTCAATACCCTCCAGCTTCTTGATTACACGACGCGTAATCAATTCCAGATCGCTGACCGAACGAGAGAAATTGAGGAATTTGCAGCCGTACATAATCGGCGGACAAGCGGATCTTACATGAATCTCTTTAGCTCCGTTTTCAATCAGATAGGAAATTGTTTCCGAAAGCTGTGTGCCGCGCACGATTGAATCGTCTATGAGCACGAACTTTTTATCCTTGATGATCGGGAACACAGGTACCAGCTTCATCTTGGCGATGAGATTTCTAGCTTTCTGATTCTGCGGCATGAAGCTTCTCGGCCAGGTCGGCGTATACTTAATCAAAGGACGTGCATACGGTACGCGTGAACGATTTGCATATCCCAAAGCGTGAGCCACGCCGCTGTCAGGCACACCTGCCACATAATCCACATCCAGATCGCCGTCACGCTCCGCCAGAAGCTCGCCGTTTCTGTTTCTCATCTGTTCTACGTTGCGGCCCTCATAAATGGATGTCGTATATCCGAAGTACGTCCACAGGAACGCACAGATTCTCATACCTTCCTGCGGTTCCGCCACGGTTTTTTCTTCCTCAGGAGTCAGGAATGCGATTTCCGCAGGTCCCAGCTCCCGCTTGTATTTATATCCGATATTGATGAATGCGAACGATTCGGAAGCCGCGCAGTATGCGCCGTCTTTGCGGCCGATGATAAGCGGTGTTCTTCCGTACTTGTCACGCGCCGCATAAAGTCCTTCCTTGGTGAGCACCAGTATGGTTACCGAGCCTTCCACCTTTGCCTGAGCAATGCGGATTCCGTCCACGATATCTCTTCCCGTGGAAATCAGAGCCGCCACCAGCTCCGTATTGTTGATTCCGCCGCCGCTCATGGACATGAACTGGCTCGGACGATCCTTCAGGAGCTCGTGCACGATTTCATCTTTATTGTTAATCCGGCCAACCGTGGCAATGGCATAATCTCCCTGACGGCTGTAAACAGTCAGCGGCTGCGGATCGCCGTCGCTGATGGCGCCGATTCCCATGTTGCCCTTCATTTCTTCGATATCCTGTTCGAACTTGCTCCGGAACGGAGAGTTCTCTATATTGTGAATCGAACGATTGAATCCGTCCTCCTGCAGTACGCACATTCCGCCTCGTTTTGTACCTAAATGCGAATGGTAATCCGTTCCGAAAAACAAATCCATCACGCAGTCCTGCTTTGATGTAAATCCGATTACTCCACCCATTACCTTTGACCTCCTTCTGTTTCTGAATTTTCTTTTTCGGCAAGTATTTCTGCTGCGACCTGATTGAGTCCCTCCGCCAGAATCCTGTGCTCCACTTTCAGCACGCGGGCTGCCAGATCATCCGGGGTGTCGCCTTCCATCACAGGAACCTTCTCCTGCAGAATAATCTCTCCGGTATCTACGCCTTCATCCACGAAATGAACCGTTGCACCGCTTTCTTTTTCGCCGCCCGCAAGGACAGCCGCGTGAACTCTTTTGCCGTAAAATCCCTTCCCGCAGTATTTCGGTATGAGGGAAGGATGAATATTGATGATTCTGTTTCTGTATGTCTCAATGATTTCTTTCGGAAGCACCTTCATATATCCCGCCAGCACAATCATATCCGCGCCTGATGCCTCAAGCTCTTTCATCACCTGCTCGGGATCCTTTGCAACAGCTGTCTCTATATCCGCTTTTGCGGCGCGTTCCAATGCAAATACGCCCTCTCTGCTGGCGATAACCTTGACGATTTCAGCGTTCGGTATCTCACCGGTGCGTTCCTTATCGATCAGTGCCTGCAGATTGGTTCCGCCCCCTGATACAAGCACTGCCACTTTGATTTTTTCACTCATGTTGATTCCTCTTTCGCCGTCGCCCTACAGATTCAAAACGACTTTTTCGCCTTCGAATTCTGCGATATCGCCGATAATCCAGGCCTTTTCTCCTGCATCCTTCAAGGCATTCAGAACTGCCTGCGCATCTGCGGAATCCACTACCATCATCATGCCGATTCCCATGTTGAACGTGGAGAACATTTCTTTCTTTTCGATGTTTCCTGTCTTGCTGATGAAGTCGAAAATCGGCGGTTTTTCCCAGCTTTCCGTATCGATGACTACAGCTGCTTCCTCAGGCAGAATTCTCGGGATGTTTTCATAGAATCCGCCTCCGGTGATGTGTACGATGCCGTTTACTGCAAAGTTCGGAAGCACGGCATTGCATGCGTCTGCATAGATGCGCGTCGGGCGCAGAAGCGCTTCTCCCAGGGTTTCTCCCAGTTCATCCACGTAGTCGTCCGTCTTCATGCCCGCCTTCTCAAAGAAAACCTTGCGCACCAGAGAATATCCGTTGCTGTGGATGCCGCTGGATGCGATGCCGATAATCTTGTTGCCCGGCTTCACCTTTTCACCGGTGATAATCTTTTCCTTATCCACAATTCCTACGGAGAATCCCGCCATATCGTATTCTCCCTCGCCGTAGAACCCCGGCATTTCCGCCGTTTCTCCGCCGACCAGCGCACTGCCGGACTGTTTGCAGCCGTCCGCAATACCCTTTACGATATCCGCGATTTTTTCCGCCGTAACCTTGCCCGTAGCGATGTAATCCAGAAAGAACAGCGGCTTTGCACCCTGACACAGCACGTCGTTAACGCACATAGCCACGCAGTCAATACCGACGGAATCGTGTTTATCCATCAGAAATGCCAGTTTGAGTTTGGTGCCTACGCCGTCGGTTCCCGATACGAGAACCGGCTCTTTCATATCCTTTACGTCCAGTGCAAAGAGGCTGCCGAAGCTGCCCAGACCGGTCAGGACGTTCTTGTTAAAGGTGCCCTTTACATGTTCCTTCATAAGGGACACGGCGCGTTCGCCTTCCTTGGTGTCCACGCCCGCATCTTTATAGGTAAGTTTTGTATCCGACATATTTTCCTCCACTAATCGTTCTTGACTCTCTTGAGAACCTCTGCATATGTTTCTTCCACGTTTCCGAGATCTCTTCTGAATCTGTCTTTATCCATCTTTTCGCCTGTCTCCACATCCCACAGTCTGCATGTGTCAGGGGAGATTTCGTCCGCCAGTATAACTTCGCCGTCATAGAGTCCGAATTCGATTTTGAAGTCGATCAGCTTCAGACCCTTTTCGAGGAAGAATTCCTTCAGCGTTTCATTTACGATGGAAGCGTATTTTTTAACCTGTTCCAGCTGTTCCTTCGTTACCAGCTTCAGCGCCAGGGCGTGGGATTCGCACATGAGCGGATCGCCCAGATCGTCATTCTTATATGATACTTCGAAAGTCGGCTCGTCGAATTCGATTCCCTCTTCCACTCCGTATCTCTTGGCAAACGAACCTGCGGATACGTTGCGCATGATTACTTCCAGCGGCAGGATTTTTACTGCCTTGACCAGAGTCTCTCTGTCGCTCAGCTGCTTGATCAGGTGAGTCGGAACGCCTTTTTCCTCGAGAATCTTGAATATGATGTTTGTCATGGTGTTGTTTACAACGCCTTTTCCTGCAATCTGTCCTTTTTTCTCCCCGTTGAATGCGGTTGCATCGTCCTTATAGTCTACGATGAGCGCTTTCGGGTCATCCGTCTTGAATACTTTCTTTGCTTTTCCTTCATAAAGCTGTTCTAATTTCTGCATGGTCTTACCTCCTGATTTTCTTTCTTATTTTTCATTCTGAAATTCGCGATCCAGTGCGACTATTTCTTCCTCTTGCTTTTTCTTGAAATCCTTGATCTTTTGGCGAAGCTGCGGGTCTGCCGCCGCCAGAATCTGAACGGCTAAAATAGCTGCGTTTTCAGCTCCGTTGATAGCCACCGTCGCTACAGGAACGCCTTTTGGCATCTGTACGACGGAAAGCAGTGAATCCAGACCATCCAGTGTGCTGGATTTCATCGGAAGTCCTATAACCGGAAGCGCTGTGGTCGCCGCCAGCACACCTGCCAGATGAGCCGCTTTTCCGGCAGCTGCGATGATGGTTCCGAATCCGTTTGCTTCCGCGTTGGCAGCGAATTCTTCCGCCTGCTTCGGTGTCCTGTGTGCGGAAATAATCCGCGTTTCATATTCCACGCCGAAATCTCTCAGCATGGCTTCAGCTTTTTCGACTACGGGATAGTCGGATTTGCTTCCCATAACAATAGCAACTTTCATTGTTTCTTCTCCTTTCCTGAACATGCGGCGCGTCTGCCGCCTGCAATTATTCGGCAAAGCCGACTTTATTATTTGAAGTAGCTTACGCCGGATTCAAAGATTTTCTGATCCTTTTCTCCGGCCACGTTTTTGTAAAGATTCTTTCCGATACGTTCCGAGTGTCCCATCTTGCCCAGGATACGTCCGTCCGGGGAAGTAATGCCTTCGATTGCCAGTGCGGAGCCGTTCGGGTTGAATGCGATATCCATGGACGGATTTCCGTCTAAGTCCACGTACTGGGTTGCAATCTGTCCGTTTGCCGCCAGCTGCCGAATCAAATCGTCTCCTGCGATGAACCGGCCTTCTCCGTGAGATACCGGGATGGTGAACACATCTCCCGCTTCCACGCCGGCAAGCCACGGTGACTTGACGGATGCAATGCCCGTGCGCACCAGACAGGATGCGTGACGTCCGATCTTGTTATATGTCAGCGTAGGGCTGTCTTCTCTGCCGTCTGTGATCTTGCCCCAAGGCACCAGTCCCAGCTTGATGAGCGCCTGGAATCCGTTGCAGATGCCCAGCATCAGGCCGTCTCTGTTTTCCATCAGGTCGGCGACGGCATCCTTGATTCGAGGATTTCTGAATACTGCCGTAATGAACTTGGCCGATCCATCCGGTTCGTCTCCGCCGGAGAAGCCTCCCGGAATCATGATAATCTGGCTCTCTCTGATTTTGCGTTCCAGCTCTTTTATGGAGTCTTCAAGCTGAGCTTCCGTCAGGTTGCGAATGATGTGAATATCCGCTTCCGCTCCTGCCTTTTCGAAGGCTCTTGCGGAGTCCATTTCGCAGTTCGTTCCCGGGAATGTAGGGATTACAACCTTCGGTCTCGCCGTCTGAATTTTCGGCGCCTGCGTGTTTCTCTCTGTATAATGAAGTTTTTCTACTTTTGTATCGTCCGTTTTTTCTCTGAATTCCGCTGTGCGTACCGGGAACACGCCTTCAAGCGGCTGCTGCCATTTAGCGATGATTACATCCAGATCATCGATTTCGTCGTTTACAATCAGCCTGCCATCGTCAGCGGTTTTACCGATAACCTGATAAACCGAGCCCTCCAGCAGCTTCTCTGCATCTTCTTCTGCCGGAATTTCCAGTACCAGTGATCCGAACTGAGGAGCCAATATATCTCCGCCGGTCTTGACCTGCGCACCGATTTTGTTTCCGACAGCCATCTTAACCAGCGTCATGTAAAGTCCGCCTCTGCCGATGGCATCTGCAGCCAGGATCTTGCCGGCTTCCGCCAGTTCCCGTACTTTCAGCAGATTTTTTCTGTAAACATCAAAGTCAATGATGCCGTTCTTGTCAATCGGAGCCGTCACGATTGCCAGCGTGCTGCCCGCCTTCTTCAGTTCCGTGGAGAGGACTTCATCCGCATCGATGGTCGTAATGGCGAAGGATGCCAGGGTCGGCGGCACATCGATATCCATGAAGGTTCCGGACATGCTGTCCTTTCCTCCGATAGCCGGGATTTCCAGTTCTCTCTGTACTCTCAGTGCTCCCAGAAGAGCTGCCATCGGTTTGCCCCATCTTGCCGGATCCTCTCCGAGCTTTTCGAAGTATTCCTGGAATGTCAGCCGAATCTTGCGGTAGTCGCCGCCAAGAGCTGCAATCTTCGTCACTGAATCGATTACCGCATAAAGCGCTCCGTGGAACGGGCTCTTCACTGCTGTCTCCGGATCCAAACCGTATGCCATTATTGTAGCCGTTTCCGTCTCTCCGCAGGTTACCGGAAGCTTGGCCGCCATACCGGCTGCCGGCGATAACTGATAGGTTCCGCCCAGCGGCATGAGTACGGTTGCCGCACCGATGGTGCTGTCGAATCGTTCGATAAGGCCCTTCTTGCTGCAGCAGTTTAAATCCTCAAGCAGCTGTTCTTTTGTCTTTTTCTCTGTAAATATATCCTGCGAATCAATCGCTTTTTCTTCAGCCTTTACAAGAACATCCGTGAACTGCTGTGCACCGTTGGTATTGAGGAAATCTCTGGACAGATCCAGGATGCACTTGCCTCTCCAGTACATCTTGACGCGGTTTTCGTCGGTTACTTTGGCAACTGTAGTCGCCTCCAGGTTTTCTTCATCTGCATATTTAATGAATTCTGCTTCTTTATCTGCATCCACTACGACTGCCATTCTCTCCTGGGATTCGGAGATTGCAAGTTCTGTGCCGTCGAGTCCTTCGTATTTTTTCGGTACCAGATCGAGGTTGATTTCCAGGCCGTCAGCCAGCTCACCGATAGCTACGGAAACGCCGCCTGCGCCGAAGTCGTTGCAGCGCTTGATAAGCGTTGCCACCTCTTTGCGGCGGAACATTCTCTGAATATTTCTCTCTACCGGCGGATTACCTTTCTGGACTTCCGCTCCGCACTGCAGGATTGATTCCTGAGTGTGTTCCTTGGACGAGCCCGTTGCCCCGCCGCAGCCGTCACGTCCCGTCCGGCCGCCTACGAGAATGATTACATCGCCTTTTTCCGGGCGTTTTCTGATTACGTGGTCTGCCGGTGCTGCACCGACAACCGCTCCGATTTCCATTCTCTTTGCAACGTAATTATCGTGATATACTTCGTCTACGAGTCCCGTCGCAAGTCCGATCTGGTTGCCGTATGAGCTGTAGCCGTGAGCCGCTTCCTGCGTGATCTTTCTCTGCGGGAGCTTGCCTTCAAGCGTGTCTTCAATCGGTGTTCTCGGATCGGCCGCACCGGTCACGCGCATTGCCTGATAAACATATACACGTCCCGAAAGCGGGTCGCGGATTGCTCCGCCCAGGCAGGTTGCGGCACCGCCGAACGGTTCAATCTCCGTTGGGTGATTGTGGGTCTCGTTTTTGAACATAACGAGCCAGTCCTCTTCTTTGCCGTCGATTTTCGCCTTGACCTTGATGCTGCAGGCGTTGATTTCCTCCGACTCGTCCAGGTCGCCGGCCTTGCCGTGCTTCTTGAGGAATTTTGCTCCGATGCATGCCATATCCATGAGGCATAGGTTTTTCTCTCTGTCTCCGTATACGTCATTTCGCATCGCCATGTATTCTGCAAAGGCTTCGCGAACGATTTCTCCGTAAGCGCTTCCGTCGAAATTGATGCTGTCGAGAGTCGTGTTGAATGTAGTGTGTCTGCAGTGATCCGACCAGTAGGTGTCGATGACCTTCAGCTCGGTCAGCGTCGGATCGCGATGTTCCGTATCTTTATAGTAGCTCTGAACGAATTTGATATCCTCCGGGCTCATGGCAAATCCCATTTCCCGGCGGTAGCCTTCAAGCTGCTCCGGTGCATAGCCGCGGAAGCCTTCGATTACAGCTACGTCTTCCGGCGCCGTCATCTGCATGTCCAGCGTTTCCGGCTTCTCGTTTTCCGCAATCTGCGAGTCTACCGGGTTTACGCAGTAGCTCTTGATTTCCTCAAACTGTCCCTTTTTCAGCTTGCCTTCCAGCACGATAACGCGTGCAAATTTTACCACCGGCTTTGCATCGCCCTTCATCAGGCGAATGCACTGTGCTGCGGAATCAGCTCGCTGGTCGTACTGTCCCGGCAGAAATTCCACTGCAAAAAAATTTGCAGAACTTATATCGCCAGGCAGCTCTTCTTCATAAAGATTGTCTATGGCCGGTTCTGCAAATACTGTGAATTTCGCCGCTTCATATGTTTCTTCGTCTATTCCGTCTATATCGTAACGGTTTAAAATGCGTAGCCCTGTAACTGACTGAAGGTGGAGATCGTCTTTCATGCTTCGAAAGAGTTCTGCCGCTTCAACATCAAATCCCTGTTTCTTTTCCACGTAGATTCTTCTTACCATTGCTCCGTCCTTTCCTCATTTCTGTTTATAAATTCTGTTCCGGATAATCACCGGTTCATAGGATGCATTGTCTCTCACGCTAATGTTAGCATTTTTCACGAATTAAGGCAATATTTTTGAGAGAATTTCTTTGAAATTTCAACGTTTTCCGAACTTTGTGCGGGCACTTTGCGGGATAAAGTTCGTGTTTTGCGTATTGCTCAGGCTGCGCTCTCTGTCGGAGCTGCGGTAATCGCGGCAGCATCGGTAAGCACGGCAGAGGCAGCACGCAAAAAGCAAAAGGGCTTCAACCTTTACAAATCAAAGCCCCGGTAAATAATATGCTGCGGTCTGCAATTTTATTTTAAGCACACCGTTTCTTACTCATTATGCATTCAGATATCTGTACAGATATGCTCCTGCAACGTTGATAACTATGTTCGTCAGCTCAGGTCTCTCGCAATCCAGTCCGAGATCGTGCTCCATGCCCGGTATGCACACATAGTTAATACCTGCGTTTTCAACAAGCCATGCGTATGTGGATTTGCTGATTACGGTATCCGCATCTCCGTATATCAGCAGGATATGTCTTCCGGCTTCGGACATTTCACGTATCATATCACCCGTTTTGGATGCATTGACCTGCGTGAAAAAGTCCTTTGACATCACAAATGTTCTGTCCGTGTCTACTATTTCAGGCGCTGCGGCATTCAGAACTTCGCCGGCTGCCATGGCCTCTTTTTCGAGATTCGGATAATCAATGCCTGCTTCAACAGCATCATAAATTGAGTTGTTTCCGTTGTCACCCGCCGGATTGAGCAGAACTATCGGATCTATCTGCACGTTTTCCAGGGCAAGCTTTGCGCTCACTTTTGCGCCCATGCTCCAGGCGAGGAGCCCTGTTCTTTCACGATCGAAAGGATATTTATTCATGCAGTACTCATAAGCGTCTCTCAAGTCCGATCCGCAATTTTCCAATGTGTAATTTCTGAAGTCGTCTTCCGAATCGCCTGTTCCCGGCTGGTCAATGCGAATTGAGCCTATGCCCATTTTCAAAAGCTGATCTGCAAATCCTTCAAAACCGCGTTCTTCGACCGTCGCTCCATAGTAGAACCCGTACTCATCTTTATTCCCCAGAAATCCGTGAGCAAAAATCACCACAGGTGCTTTTTCATTTTCATTCAAATCAGGTACGGTTATCGATACCGGGATTTTAATTTCTGCATTGCGGCTTGCTTCGATAGTAAATGTCTGATTCATTTTTTACCTCCCTGTTACCTCCGAACGATAAGGTGAAACGGAATATCGTTCAATTACAATATCTTTTATTTTGGGTTTTTAAAATATTTTAATTAATTTTAGTTTCATTTTATTCCTAAACACAATGCCGTGTCAATCTTTTTCTCATTTCTTTTTCCTCTTCGCAGGGCGAATATTGTCTTCCGTAAACAGCGGCAGTGAAAAAACAAAACAGCTGCCTCGATCTTCTTCGGATGTGACTCTAATCCGGCCATTGTGACCCCTTATAATCTGATTTGAGATGCTTAGTCCCAGCCCGCTGCCGCCTCTGCGCTTCTTAGTCTGAGGACTGCGGTAGAAATTTTCAAAGATATGCAGCAAATCTTCCGCAGAAATGCCTGCACCGTCATCCGTCACAGACACATAAAAACTGTTTTCCTTACGCGCAATACCACAGTTTACAAGGATGCTTCCCCCTTCTTCGGTCGCCTTGACTGCATTGCCGAAAATGTTTTCAAAAACCTGCTCGATTCGTTTCACATCCGCAATCACGAAATCATCTGCGTATATACCTTCTTCCACTGCAAAGCGAAACTGGCGGTTTTCCAAAAAAATTTCACTTCCGCCCTCATGGAAATCATCAATGTGTAAGGCGTAAAGATACCGAGCGAGCTCTTTGCAGCTGATTTTCTCAAATTCATAGTTGAATCTGTTAGCCTCCAATTTGCTGAGCATGGAAATGTCATCCACCAGTCTGGTCAGGGATTCAGCTTTTCCGGCAATGGTATTTACTGCCTTTTTTCGATCTTCTTCCGAACTGATAATTCCCTTCTGCATCGCCTCGGAGTAACCCTGAATATATGTAATCGGTGTCTTGAGATCATGTGAAATATAGGAAAGCATCAACTGACGATTTTTATTGTTTTCAGCTATCTTGCGCTCCGCCTCTATTCGCTCTGTCACATCTCGAAACACACCTTCTACGGCAACTGTTTTGCTTCCGGATTTTTTCTTGGTGACCAAACATTGGAGGTTTAAAATTTCACCGTTTTTCGACTCCACAGTAACGATGCAGTCCTTAAAATCCCCATCAAAATCTCCCAGCAATTCTTCCATCAGCACTCGATCTTCCTCCAACGCAATCTCCACATGCAGCTTGCTGTTGTTGTAGAAATCCTGCGGTGTATATCCTAAAAGAGTTTCCGCTGCCGGACTGACCAGGGAAAATCTCGGATAAGGTACCAATACGTAATAAAAAATTATATCCTGCGAGTTTTCCGCAAACTCAGATAGGTACTCTTCTTTGAGAGATGCTTCATTATGCATTTGCAGGCGATAGAGAACTGCAAAACTTACATTTTGCACCATTAAAAGGAATATGCCCGCGCAAAGCCATATAATAACCTGCGGGGTGTTTTCATTATCATAAATCAGGAAGTCATAGAGAGACAGAAACAAACCGCTGGTGCCAAATATTAAAAAACTGGGTAATTTTATAAAAAAGCGGAAATTCCATTTTATGAGGATGATGTAAAGAATCATAATTACGGCCGCCAGCTTGAAGACCAGCATCAGCACATACACCCCTTGCGTCACTCCATAATAATACATGTATACGGTAAAAAAACCCATACAGATAATTCCGTATTTCAGTGCAAAATAGTTATGCGGAATATTCTTTATCAAATTGCAGGCGTATACCGTCCCCACTAATGCGGCGACCTGACATACCTCACTGCTCAGGTATGCAAATGATCTGATATTACTCGTATTGACGATAACCAATATGATAATGCCTGCAGCGTAACAGACACAGCTCATAAGCCACGTCCAAAAATATTTATTCATAAAGCCACCTGTTATGTTATGATATATATTGAATATAGCATATAGGAGAATTTTATGTCAATATCAGCGCTTTTTCAACTAATCCAGGCCAACAGCGGTCTGATTATTATCCTGATTTTCGCAGGAATCCCTCTCCTCATCGGATCTGCGGCGGCCAATCGATCAGTTTCTACGATTTCCGATTTCTTTTTATGCAACCGATCGCTCGGAACAACGCTGTCATTCTGTACCATTTATGCTACCTGGTGGAGCTCTTTTGCATTTTTGGGATCCACGTCATCCTTCTATACGCAGGGGCCGCTCTACTGGATTGCTCTCGGCTGGAACGTACTCTTCGGCATCCTGTTCTGTATCTTCGGCAAACCTTTATGGCAGCAAAGTCAGCACCATGGTTATCGAACACCTATCGATTTTTTTCACGACAAATATCATTCCCGCTATCTGGATATAGCTGCTATCGCGCTGATGGTCGGTCTTTCAATTCCGTATATTTCCGTACAGTTTCTGGGAGGCGGTATTATTATAGAAATGGCAACAAACGGCCTGATTCCATGGCGAATCAGCGCGCTGCTGTTTTTTATGATAATGATTTTGTACGTTTGGTCAGGCGGGCTTAGAGCTATTGCTTGGGCTGACAGCTTATATTCGATAATGATTTTTGTCGGAATGCTGCTGATTGGAATTCTTTTTATCCATATGACAGGGGGCGTAGAATCAACGTTTTCGGAGCTTGCAAAGGTTCATCCGGAAAATCTCCATCTGCCTGAAATCGTAGATGGAACACTTGGCATCGGCTTCTGGTTTTCACTGCTGATTATCATGCCTCTCGGCGAATTAATGATGCCTCAAATCTGGATTCGAACCTATGCGGTGAAACAGAGCCGGACATTTGATATCATGCCTTTCCTTTTAAGTATTGCTACCTTGGCATATTTAGGAACCATGTTGGCCGGAAATGCCGCCGCCGTGCTGGAACCCGGCTATACAGGTACGTCGGACTACATTCTGCCCGCTATGTTGATTAAATATCTGCCTCCGCTGTTGATGGCATTTATCATCTGCTGCGCGGCTGCAGCCTGCCTTTCTACTGCCAACTCTCAGCTTCATTCCATTTCAGAGATTCTGACACTGGATATTTATAAAACGTATTTTAATCACAAAGCGCCTGAGAAACATCTGATTCTCATTGCAAAAGGCTTTATTCTGCTGGTTGCAGCGCTAGCATACCTGCTGCTGCTGTTCGGAAATTTATCGACCATTTTTCAGACAGCATTTCTGGCATTCAGCGGAGTAATACAACTCGCAGTTCCGGCACTTGGCGGCCTGTTTTTGAAAAAAGCAAATGCCCGAAGTGCCTTGGCGGGATTGCTGACCGGTCTTGCCATTACCTCCCTTTTTTCTTTCTGGAAGCCATTCGTTTTCCCGGTCAGCCCCGGCATTATCGGACTCGCTTGCAATACGTTGATGTATTGCATAATAAATCTGAAGAGCACAAAAAAATCGAAAATAGAAATGCCTAAAATAAAAGGCAAGGTAAAACCATCAAAAGAAAGAAGTTTGTGGATTGCCATTATCCTGTGCTTCCTGCTGATGGGCGGTCCGCTGGTAATACTCCTTGATCACAGCAGCATCACCTTCGCTCACATCCCAATCCTCTACTTATTTGTCTTTGCTTTATGGATTATTCTATGCATTCTGACTTTCATCGGATGGAAAATGCAATGGGGAGAAAAGAAAGAATAATTTCCTATATATTGCAGACACCTCATGTATAGAAAAAGCGCAACGCCTTTGCCTCAATCTGCCGGCAGCGTTACGCTTTCCCCGTTTCACTTTTGCTTACTTCATAATTTTTGAGTAAAGTATGTTCTGTTATCTATTTTTCGATAAGCTTAGTTTTTCTTACCACCTTTGTCATCTGATAGTATTCAAATCTCTTCTGAGTAATTTCATCCGTCGCAGCCACTGCACTTACGATTACGGTAATAATCAAGTTGATTGCCATAGCGTAAAATCCAGGATTGATGCCAAATGGCATACCTGCTGCGCCGCCCATGCCGAGCTGCATAACCGCATAAGACAAAACTCCGCAGATGATGCCAGCGCCAACGCCGTACTTATTAGCCTTTTTCCAGAAGAATCCCAGAATTACTGCAATAAATGTCTGAGATAATCCGCCATATGCGATAGTCGTTACATTTGCCATAAGTGCCGGGAAATACAATGCTACGATTGCACCTGCAATCAAGAAAACCGCCGTTACGACACGAACCAGAGACGTCATAGTCTTTTCTTCAAGATCCGGCTTAATAACACCCATTATGTTCTTGGAGAACAATCCGCCAACACACAGTGCAGACATTGCCATTACCAGGATAGCCGTCAAAGCACCGCCGCCTGCGATTACACCAATCATCCAGTTTGGCAGAGTATCCACTGCGATAGCCAGCAGAGACCAGTCGCTATTTTCCAGATCCGGAATCTGTGCTACTGCATAATAGGCTGCGATTACCAGGAATGGGAACATAATCATATACAACGGCATAAGAATTGAATTCTTACGCAGTGTATGACCGCTCTTGCTCGTCAGCAATGCCTGGAAGGAAATCGGCAGCATATAGAAGCCAAGCATCTGGAACAGAATTGTAGACATCGTGAATTCCACATTGGTTTCCCCCGGTTTCGCAGAGATAATCAACTGTTCCGGATGAGTCTCAGCTACCTTGTGGAAAATACCGCCAATGCCGCCCGGCATTTTTACGATAGCTGCGATACCAACTACGATGATGGAACATACCAGCAAAATATCCTTCATAACGCTTACCCATGCAGGAGCGCGAATACCGGCAACTGCGATATATATGAATGCCAAAACAGTTGCAATCACAACAGCTGCGATAAAGCTTACCCCTATATTAAGATACTCAAACAGGATTGCCATGCCGGAGAACTGATTTTGAATCCATGGTGTCAAGAAAATTATTGCCACGATAGCAACGATTACCTGTAAAGCTTTACTGTTATATCTCCAGCCTATTACATCACCGATTGAGGTTGCGCCGGACAATTGCCCCATGCGCCAAATGGCAGGGTTCATGAAATATCCTACGCAGTATGCCAGCAGGATATAGCAGATGAACCACAAACCGTAAGTAGCGCCCTTTGCATAAATAGAACCCGGCGTACCGATCATGGTACCTATACTGTAAATCTCACCTACTGAAATAAAGAATACCAGAAATGCTCCAAATGAACCTCCGGCGGTCATAACATCTCCCATATCAGAGCTTACCGCACCACGTTTGGAGAGGATCGCAATCACGAGAGAAGCGATCAGAATCAGTGCAAAAATTGCAAATGCCATTATTTTTTCACCTCCTCGTTTTTGTCAGCCGCAATAAGGGCTTTTGCTTCTTCCATTTTCTCAGCTTCCAGCTCTTTAGCGTCTTCTCTGTTGAGCGGGTCAAGTTTAAACGCAATGAACAGACACAGAGAAGTCAGGAACAACCAAGAGAAAATCCAAAAGTAGTTAAAGGAAAATCCAAATACAAATGGCTCAATCCGGTTGTATAGAGGGAAACATACCGTCACCGCACAAAACGGAACGATGAAGCCAATGATAATAGTAAGAATACGGTTTTTCATCTCATTCGCATCTCCTTTCAAAATAAATGTGATTAATAAATTCACTATTATCATATCGTTAATTTCTTAACGGTCGCTATAATACGGCTTAAGTTTTCTTAATAACACTAAAAAGAATTTTATTTTTGAACTTTTTTGCGGTTTGATGTATGAACATAAAAATACCGCACAAAAGTGCGGTATAAATGCTTAACGGCTGTGCGTGGTTACTTCATCATTGAATTTGTACCCGACGCCTCTGATATTGTAAATGTATTTCTGACCATCTTTTTCGATTTTTTTGCGTATGTTGCTGATGTAAACCATTATCGTGCGGCTGTCTCCCGCCAGGCTTTCTTCCTTCCAAACCAATTCAAAAAGCTGATCCATGCTGAACACTCTCTTAGGACTTCGAATTAAAGTCAGCAGAATATCAAATTCTTTCGCTGTCAAGCTAATTGCTTCTCCATTGAGCTGTACGGTTCTGGCCGCTTCATCCACCTCCAGGCCATAGCATTCATAAACCGGATTCCGCTCGGATTCTGCCTGCCGAGCTCTCCTCTCTCTCCTAAGATGTGCTTTGATGCGAGCAATCAACTCTCCGGAATTGAATGGCTTGGTTATATAATCATCTCCGCCTACTGATAAGGCAATAATTTTGTCGATTTCTTCCGACTTGCAGCTCATAAATAAAATCGGTGCCGATACCTTATTCCGAATCTGCAGACACATATCCACACCGCTGATATCCGGCAGCATAATATCCAGCAGAATCAAATCCGGATTCACTGACTCCACCATTTCCATCGCAGACGCTGCATCATATGCCGTATATGTCTGAAATTGTTCATTGTCCAAAAATGACTTGACCAACAGACACATTTCTTTTTCATCATCTACAATTAAGATTTTTTCATTACTCATATTCTTACCGTTTCCAAGCAGTTATTTCGCATGGGATTTTCTTCTCGCTGCGATTAAAGCTGCGATTGCGCCTGCACTTACCGTCATGACGCCTGCCGGTATCCACAGATTCGTGTCATCGCCCGTATCGACGGCTTTCCCCTTAACGGCGGAGCTGTCTGCGCTCGAATCTTTAACTGCATCGGTTTTTTTGTCCGCATCGGAATCCGGCGTCGGATCCGGTTTTACCTCTGCCTGCGGAACCACCTCTGCGAAGCACTTCGCAA
>CAVCML010000005.1:0-3831 GCA_963603335.1 Bacteroidaceae bacterium
ATTCCCAGGCTCATCCCTGCCTGCACAATCGGAACCTGAAGCTCTCTTTTCCCCAGTTTCAAAGGCTCCAGCTTAAAAGGCGCGGTTTTAAGATATGCCATGCTGCTTTTCGTCAGAAAATACTGATTTATATTGTCTATCGCCGATGCGAAATGCTGCAGTTTTTCACTTTCCACCTGCTCTGATGCACCCTTCAGCAGCTTCTCCAAAAAAGCATCACGCTCGTTTGCGGCAGCGATGCCTTTTTCACTCAAACCGATCTTGACAATACGCCGATCCTTGTCTTCCCGCAAACGTTCAACATATCCTTTTTTCACCAGCTTGTTGATGGTCGCGGTCAGCGTGCTGACATTTATCTCCAAAATATTTGCCACATGTGTCATTGTTTTGGGCCGCCCGGTTCCGATAGCCATTATTGCGTTAATTTCCGCTCTTGCAAGATTGCTGAATTCAGAAGCCTTCATAGCTTCATCCTCCAGCCTATGGACAAGACCGAAAAGATTTTTCATTGAAGTATATATCTTATTTAGATCTTTATCCACTAAACCAGACTCCTAACCAAATGCAAACATGATTTCGCATTTGCATGCCAATTCGTCTCCAACATAAGCCTCTGCCAGACCTGTCCCGGCTGTTTTGCGCAGGCGCTCCATAGTGACTTTGAGAGTCAGCACATCTCCCGGAACCACCTGTCTCTTGAATTTTGCACTTTTGATAGCTCCGAATACCGCCAGTTTTCCCTTGTTTTCCGGCATTGAAAGCACGGTAATTCCGCCGGCCTGTGCCAGGGATTCCACAATCAGTACGCCCGGCATAATCGGTCTTCCCGGGAAGTGTCCTTTAAAATAGTATTCATCTTCTGTAACATATTTTTTCGCCACAATTGATTTTCCTATTTCCATCTCTTCTACTTCATCCACCAGAAGGAACGGCTCTCTGTGAGGGAGCACTTCCTTAATCTGCTCTCTATTCATCAACATGTTAATATTCTCCTTATTCCATTAATCTTCGAACTTCTTCATGATCAGGGTGCCGTTATGACCTCCGAATCCCAATGAGTTCGACAGAATATACTTCACATCCGCTGTTCTGCCTTCATTCGGTACATAATCCAAATCAAGCTCCGGATCCGGTTTCTGCAATCCCACCGTCGGAGGGATGAAGCCTTCGGTCAGCACCTTTGCACAGATTACAGCTTCCAGGCCGCCGGCCGCCCCCAGCAGGTGTCCTGTCATGCTCTTTGTGGAGCTCACCGGAACCTTGGTATCATTGCCGAATACCTTTTTAATTGCGATAGTTTCAAATGCATCATTGTACGGCGTACCCGTTCCGTGTGCATTTATATAATCTATGTCATCAGGTGTAATTCCCGCTTCTCTGATCGCCATGCGGATTGCCTTTGCAGCGCCTTCGCCTTCCGGATCCGGCGATGTGATATGGTATGCATCGGATGTCGCACCGTATCCCACGATTTCTCCGTAAATTTTTGCGCCTCTGTTTTTTGCGTGCTCCAGTTCCTCCAGGATTAAGAATCCTGCACCCTCGCCCAGGATGAATCCGCTGCGTTCTGCATCGAACGGAATAGAAGCTCTGTCCGGATCTTTAGTTGTGTTCATGGCCGTCATATTGGCAAATCCCGAAAACGACACCGGCGCCAGAACAGATTCGGCACCGCCTGCAATAATAACGTCATTGTATCCGTGTTTGATGTTTCTGTAAGCTTCACCCACATTGTGAGTACCTGCCGCACATGCAGATACAATACCGAAGCTTGCGCCTTTTGCATTGAATTCCATAGAGATATTTCCGGCTATGGCATTAGGCATCATCATCGGAACCAACAGGGCGGATGCTCTCGCCAAATTGCCTCTTTTCACACACTTTTCCACTTCGTGCTCCATTGTGGAAATGCCGCCGATGCCAGTACCTCCGTAAATGCCGAAGCGATCCGGGTCTACGTTTTCACCGCTGACAATCCCGCTGTCGGCAACCGCTTCTCTGGCCGCGGTCAGCGCATACTGGTCCGCTATATCCAGTCTCTTGGCAGCTCTTCTGTCGCCGTAATCAAAATCCTTGACCTCCGCTGCCAGCGTTACCTTCTGGCCTTCAAGATCAAATCTTGTAATCTCCGCAATTCCGTGTTTCCCCGCCTTAATGGATTCCCACATAGCCTCCACATTATTTCCTACCGGAGATACCACGCCGAGTCCTGTTACAACTACTCTCTTTTCCATTTTTGTTTCCTCCACAGATTCTCTTCAATCTCCTACATGATTATTCCGCCGTCTACGGCAATAATCTGACCCGTAACATATGTGCTGAGATCGGATGCCAGGTACAATGCTGTATTTGCGATGTCCTGCGGCTCTCCCAGTCTCTGCATGCTGATATTCTTGGCAGCGTTTGCTTTCTGTTCGTCGCTGAGAGCCGCCGTCATATCGGTCTGTACGAATCCCGGTGCGATGCCGTTGACGCGAATGCCTCTTCTGCCCAGCTCTTTTGCGGCGGAAAGCGTCATTCCCACCAGACCGGCCTTAGAGGCGCTGTAATTGACCTGCGCCGGATTACCTCTGAGTCCGGATACGGAGGACATGCTGATGATGGAACCGCTTCTCTGTTTTATCATTAATGAAGAAATCGCCTTCGTCATGTAGAAAGCTCCGTTGAGGTTTACATCGATTACCTTCGTAAAGTCTTCCGGCTTCATCTTTATCATAAGTTTATCATTGGTGATTCCGGCGTTATTTACCAGAATATCAACCTTTTTGTCGAATTCATCCTTGATAATCTGCGCGATGTTTTCCGCTGTCTGCGGATCTGTAATATCGCCGTTGTACATGCGGACTCTCGTACCGTAAGCTTTTAATTCCTTCTCAGTTTCAGCGGCGGCTTCCGGGCTGCTGATATCGCAGATAATCACGTTGGCGCCGTTCTTACAGAATGTTTCTGCGATGCACTTTCCGATTCCTCTGACTCCGCCTGTAATGACCGCTGTTTTTCCCTGTAACATATCTCTACCTTCTCTTTCTTAAACCAGTTCCTTAAGCTGCGCTATCGTCTCCTGCAAAGTTTCCACGTTTTCTACGTTGAGCGCAGTGATTTCTTTACATGTCTTCTTAGTCAGTCCGGAAAGGGTTGTTCCCGGTCCCACTTCTATAATAGCCTTTACGCCGTCGGCTTCGAATCTTCTGATTATCTCTTCCCAGTAAACCGGGCTCATAGCCTGTTTTGCCATGATTTCAACAAGGTAATCCTTAACGTCACCGCCGTCATAATCTTTCATTATATCATCAGCTGTTACATCAGCATAAACCGTCGTTTCCGGTGCCTTTAAATCTGCTCGTCCAAGTACTTCTTTCAGCTTTTCCGCTGCCGGAATCATCATCGGACTGTGGAATGCCGTGCTTACACTTAGCGGAATCGCCTTGATTCGATTTTCTTTTGCCATCTCTGCAAAGCGCGCTACGGCCGCTTTGTCTCCAGCTACAACCGTTTGTTTCGGCGAGTTGAAATTTACGCCTTCCAGTATACCATCTTCTCTTGCCTGTTCCACCAGCTCCAGGATCTTCTCCCGCTTACCGAGTGCTGCTGCCATAGTTCCCTTGGCATTGCCGTTTTCGTCAAGGCCTGCCTCCTGCATCAGAGTTCCTCTCTTGGCAACGATCTCCACGCCTTCACTTATCTGCGGAATAGCTCCCGCTGCCGTAAGCGCAGAATATTCACCCAGACTGAATCCGGCCATTGCAACAATTTCCAGCTTGTCAGCCAGATTGTTCTTTTCCAGTTCGGCCAGCAGAGCCTTATATGCCGCCATGCTCACAGTGTAGATGG
>CAVCML010000006.1:0-33119 GCA_963603335.1 Bacteroidaceae bacterium
AGGCATATACAGCCGAGTACTATAACGGAGACTGCGTGACACTCGGCGCACCTGTCATGCCGGGATACACCTTCGCAAAATGGACAGATGAGAAGGGAATTACCATTGCAGAGGGCAGCAGAGCAAACAGTACTCTTTCAGTTGATGATCTTCAGGGCAGCATAACGCTTACGGCTGTGTACAGCAAAAACAGTGAGGAAGCCGAAGCTGAACCGGGACAGTACTACTACCTCATTAAGTATCTTGTGAAGGATTCCGATCCGGTGGTTGAGCTGAAGCATCTGGACGGCATGGCAGAAGACGGCACGGACGTCACATCCGAAAACGCCGAATCGACTCTGACGGATGATGACGGCAATGTCTACAAATGTGTCAGCATGGATAAGGGCATAGTGTCTGCAGACGGCGATAATGTGTTCTATGCATATTACGAGAAGCAGAGTGCGAAGCCTGCGGACAAGGACAGTTCAAAGGACAAGACTTCCAAATCGGATGGTGCGGCAGCCAAAACATCGGCAAAGATATCTGACAACACATCGGATAAAACAGGATCCGAATCTGCCGGAGATGCTCCGGGAACAGGCGATAGCTACGGCAGTATCATCGGTATCATCGCATTGCTGATGATGGCAAGCCTTGCTTGTGCGATAGTAATCCTGCGCCGCCGCTCGGTTCGCAGCAGGAAATAACCGGCAGACCGGGAAATAACCACGCAGACAAACATACGGAAAATTAAATAAAACAGTAAAGCGGAAGGAAGCGATTTCTTCCGCTTTGCTGTATTTAGGCAGCAAGTGCTTTCTGATACTCTGCAGCTGCCCACTGTGCCGGCAAACGCCTGCAGTCTTAATTTCAGAGACTTCATTTCACAGTCTCTTGTTTTTTATATTTGCTATTAAATTCCCGGATTCGAAATAAATTTAATTATATGGGAAGTAAAATCAATATTTGCGATTTCCCGTCAGCATCAAATTCCCAGATTTGATTTTTTGGGGAGCTGAGCGGAAGTTTTGAGCCGGCATTAGTTTTGTAATCGGAATTTTTTAATTTTTAGAGTCCCATAAAAACTGTAAAACGTCATATTAGGGAATTCGCAAGCCGCTTTCTGCAAAAAATTTACAGACCGATTCCCGTTTGCTCGTTTTTTTTGCAAAAATGGGAATTCGATGCAGAACATATAGTTTGCAGGAAATGAAAAATCCAAATACAAGACAGTTTTTTCTCGATTTGGGAATTCACAAATTCTACAGGCGAAAAACACAAAACCATGGTTTCACATCAGACACATATATGGTAAAATTATCCAGCGAAGAACACGGCGCGGCCAGACTCACAAGGAGCACGGCGCGGCCAGACTCACAAGGAACACGGCGCGGCCAGACTCACAAGAAACGCGGCGTGGTCACACGCACAAAGAGCGCCGCGTTACTGCACCCGCAAGAGGCGAGGCGTGGCCACACGCACAACCTTAAGAGTAAAATCCGCAAAAACCTGCGAAAAAGCCGTGGCCGAATAAAAAAAGGAGGAATTTTATTATGGGGAAGGGATTGTTGTTTCAGAATTCAATGGAGGAAATTTTACAGGAACTATTGTGGAACCGGGAGCAAGAATTGATGGAAATCAATCGTGAATTACAGTATTTGCGGGGCGGACGGCTTCATGTAAGAATTCGGAATGGCCGAGTATTCGTTTGCGAATACAGTAATGGCAGAGAGAAAGGCATTACCGGGGATCGGGAGCGTATATACCGCCTATCGCGTAAGCAGTATCTGGAAAACCAGGTCAAAAAACTGAAAGAGGAATGCAGCTGGCTTCAGCAATCTATCATGAAATTCAGGAAAAATGGTTTTCGAAAATTAGATGAGGATTTTCTGCAAAGATTCCGATTCCTGGATTTGCGCAGAGTCTGCTGGAATCGGAAAAAATATGAGTGGCAGATTTCTCCGTATCGCAAAAACACACTGTATCCTGAAAATCTGAAATACGCTACGAGCTGCGGCATCAAAATGAGATCAAAGTCAGAACGAACGATTGGAAACAAGCTGGAACAATATGGGGTAGCGTATCGTTATGATTCGCTGATAGACTTTGATACTGCTTTGGTATCGCCGGATTTTTATATTTTGAAGCCGGACCGGACCAATGCAATATGGGAGCATTTCGGGAAAGAAGGGGATGAGGAGTATGATAAAAACAATGCCAGAAAAGTTGAAATATACCATGAAGCGGGATTCTGGGAGCACAGCAATTTGATTATTACCAGGGAATCCGATTTAGAAAATCCGAAATTGCTGGATGATATCATTAAACGATTTCTCTTATGATAATTGAACCCGGGGATAGAAAATGAAGTGTGTAAGTCAAGAAATCAAATTCAAGGCTTACACACTTTTTGTTTTTCAAGATGAGCAGCGACCATTGAGTGTGATCATTATGTAATGATGATCCAGGCCCAATGAAAGCACAGAAGGCCTATCGGAATCAGGACAATCAATGCACAGCACATGATTCCGAAGCTTCCGATGATAATTGCGCACGGCAGTTTGATGCAAAGCCATATTAATGCCGAAAGCAATGCCCCCGCCAGATGGTATCCGAGCCACAGCAGCAGTATTAAAATCACCAAACCGGTTATAATCATATTTACCCCTTTCTTTGTAATCACAGTTCATGTTTTGTTACGATTATTATATTACAGCATCGACCGCATCCGGAAAAATGAATGCAGAGGCAGCCGCACATGTTTTATACAGCCGGGCCGGGTGCAGCTTTGCATTTAAAAACCCAAATCGAAAATTCGGGATGGTAGACTGGTGCTGACCACCGAATAAACATAGGAGGTTGAGAGAATTCGGACAGAAAGCAGCGCTTTGCGGGTGTTGCCTGCTGCCGGTGGAATCGCAGCACAAACAATCGCATGTAAGCAAAATAATCATAATCGAAATAATGGAGGAAGAGCGATGAAAAAAGTGATATCGTTGGTATTGATTACTATGATGGCGGTCACGGTGCTTGTCGGCTGCGGCAGCAAGACCGATAAAACGGAGAGCTCTAACGGTTCATCTGTTGCAATCAAAGAATCTCCCGACAAGTATACCTGGTACATTAAAAACTATGTGGGTAAAAACTGTGCGTCGGTAGGATATACTTCCTTAGCCGGATATCGTATGGACTCATATGGTGACGGGTACCTGAAAATTATATTCGTGACGTCGGATGGTACGTACGTTGATGTCAGCTCAGAGGACGATTTAAAAAAATATGCGGTTACGAGTCAAAGCGTAGCGCCTAATACAGAGCTGAAGCTTACTTACATGAAAGACAGCGAGGGTAATGAGTATGATAATCTTATCGAATCTCAGAACATCGAGGAAATCGAACTGTCGGTAAAACCGGTAGGAAATAATTAGGAGCGCCGGACGGCGGTTCTTCTGCAAAGAGAGGAGAAGTGAAATGAAGAAGATAGTGTTAGGTTTGATTATTGTAATGGGGGTTTTTATATTTGCAGGATGCGGAGGATCCGGTTCCGGCGCAATCTCAACCCAAACTGAAGGTGAAAAGTGCGCATCCATGATACCGGATCCGGATAAATATTTTAAGGATGCTAACCTGACTACCGAATTAGACGGCCGCTGCTATTATTATGTTACGGATTATCAAGATGGCGAATATGATGCTTATGTTCAAGCAATAAAAGATGAGGGTAATTTCCCGGTTATACATAATGAAAGTTCACGCGATACCGGAAAAATGTTTTTAGCATACACTTCCGATAAAGACTACTATTTGAGTGTTATTATTTCATATGATAATCAAGGAATAACTATAGAATGTCATAAAGTCGAAGAAGAAAGCAGCTCAGAAGAATAACCGGATAATCTCCGCATTCATACTAAAGCCAAGCCGGTTCGGGAAAGCCCCGAACCGGTCATTTTTTATTCGGCAAAAGGCTGATTTGCAGCCACAAATTCCCGTATTTCTTCCGGCACATAGTCCTCGGCATTCAAATTCAAAGTGCCGCTGCCGATTTGCTTGATTTTTTCATCAATCTGATTGATCACAATCCGGCATTTACCGTATTTTTCGGCGTGGAAATATACCTCCAGCAGATGTCCGAGCAGTTCGACCTGCCTTCTCGCGTAGGCGGCGATTTCCAAATGATCCGAACACATGGAAATGCACCTGAGGAGGTACATTTCGGCTTTGTCGTATTGCTGCCATTCGAGCATGATATTGGCCATCGGACAAAGCTGATAATCGATTTTGACAAGCTCAGAAGCGGCGATAATATCGGTGATTTCACAGGCCTTGGACAGGCAGGCGCAGACCTGCTGATAATCCTCTTTCAGGTAGGTGTAATACCACGCCATCGTCAGATCGTAATCCCGCGCCAATTCGGAATTCGGCGGTGCGTATTTGTTAATCTGCCGTTGAACCTTCTTCAAAACCGCCCGAACCTGTCTCTTTTTTCCGATGCCGCTGCGAATCAGGATGAGCGCTTTCATGCGGCAGCATTCACCGAGAAAAATCCCGAAATCATCGCCGTTTAAATGAGATAAACAGCGGATTGCCTTATTTGCGGATTTCAAAATGAGCCGGACGAGCTGCGCCTCCTCGGAGGTCTGCGCATCGTAGGCACCATTCAGAACCGCATCGTAAAATCCGGCAAGCATGTAATAAAACTGTCCGGTAATCTCCGGACTTGAATTGCCGGAAATTAAAGCGCGCAGCCGCTGAATTTCGGATTCCGCCTCATCAAACTCGCTGCGGTCATACAGAACTTCCAGCAGAATTCGGCAGACTTGCAGAAGCATCCGCTCACTGCCGTGCCCGAACAGGGAAATGTATTCTTCGGATTTTTCCAGTATAAATCGTTCATTTTCATAGGGAACGGTTAGAATCGCATAATAGAGGAGCTCCTTATAAAGATCCCGGGGATACATCCCGGGCAGCCGCTTTGCACCATCGAGCACCGCCATGGCCAGCCGGAGGCATTCATCGGTTTCTCCGCGGTCAGCAGCCGCGACGCCCGCACAGCCGCCGCAGCGATAAGGCTTGCCGGGAGCATTTTCTTGAACGCCGTGTGTTTTATGCGCCTCCGCCTTCAGCTTGGCGCTCAGATACCGGAAAACCTTCGATACCGAGTTTTGCGCCGGTTCAGTGAGTTCCCAATCGCATAGAACTTCTTCGATGACCGGGTGAATTGTGATAATCGTGTCGTTTACATAAATCCAGCCCTGATGGTAGAGGGCGTTGAGGTCATCCTTGCTTTTAAGGCTGAGGATTTCGCACAGCCGGCTTGCTGAAATGCCGCTTCTGCCGAAGAGGGAAAGCGTTTTCATTATGACGCACTGGGTGTCGGATAGTGTTTCCGCTGCAAAGAGTCCGGCTATGATTTGCCGTATGGTTTTACGGTAAAGTACATTGTCGTGCAGATAGCCGATTCTTTCCGGCCCAATGCTTGCAAATCCTTTGTCTGCGACGATTTCAGCCGCCTGCGCAAGGGAGATGCCGCAGATCGGGCTGCCGATTTGTTTGGCAATCAATTCGATTACCAGCGTGTGACCGGCTACGTTTTGGATGATAGCGGCGGCGCTGCGGCGCTCTTCTTCATTCAGTTCCCGTCCGATATATTTGGAAAACAGCTGCAAAAGCATTTCGCAATCTGAAATCGGGCCGATTTCGAGCGTATCGTAACCTTGTGAAAGAAATCTGTCTCTGGTCAGGAAAAAAATGTGCCAATCAAGCTGCAGGAGTTTCGAGAAAGCCTCACCGTCATCGCCGGTGTAATTGTCGATGACAAGGACGCAGGTTTTGTTTTTTCCGAGCTTGCGCAGAACGCCGAGCTTCCGATCAAAATACTCCGCATCCGTTTCGGTTTTATCCTTATGAACGCCATTAATCTGCAAAGCGTAGTCGTCACAGATTGTTTTTTCGATTGTGCCGAGAAAATCGAGGTAAAGCACCGAATCGATTTTTTGCGAGCATCGTTTGAGGCAGTGGCGGATGAGCGTGCTTTTTCCGATTCCGCCCATGCCGGCAATGAAGCTGCATTCGGCGATGCCGACCAGCTTTTCTGCTATCCATTCCGTTTCTTTTTGTCTGCCGATGAAAAAGCCGGGTGCGCTGATTTTTGAATTAATTATGTAGTGTGAAGATAAGTCCGCCAGCGCCTGAAGCTCCGACAGTTTTTCCGCTGCGGTTTCCATATTGGAATATCGATCGAGATAATAATCCGCAAGCGTGTGATGAAAAAAATCCGTCAGCCGAAACAGAAGAGTATCCTGATAGCTGCTGTCGGATAATTTGGATTGTGAAAAATCGTACTCCGCATCGGCCTCACAGTCGAAGGCATCGGGAATGCGGTTGAAAATCATATAAAAAAGCAATGCGCCGATTCCGTAGATATCAGTGTGCCTGCCGATATGCCTATAGTCGCCGCTTTGCAGCTCCAGTGCGGCAAAGCCCCTGGTATAGGAGATCTTGTCATCGAGCGCCGCCATATCGGAAATTGAAACCACCGTGTCGAAATCAAAGAGCTGAACCAGTTCTGCGGTACCTTCAAGCGTCAGAATATTGCTCGGCTTGATGTCCAGATACAGGAAACCCTTGGCGTGGATTCTGCAGATTGCGTTCGCCGCGCTTTTTACGGCAGCGATGCTGTCCTTGACTGCCGGATACCGTTCGTAGGACAATTCCTGTCCCTGCGCGTAAGCGTAAACGATGTACAAAGTGTTGTTTGCTTCGAAAATGTTGTGTGTGTTTGCCGTCAGGTTTGTCAGTCCATCCGTTGAGAAAAATTCATTGCCGAGATGATAAGCGCGCTGCATTTTCCGCTTCGCTTCCGCGAATAATTTTCGCTCGGCTGCCGGGATCGAAAGTTCTCCGCTCTCTTTTCGCTGCAGATTGCATTTAAATGGGTAGCATTCCTTGATTCGTACGGTTTTCCTCTCCCCGAGATTGTCGATATAAAAAGCATTGTAAACGATGCTGGATCCGCCGCGGGCAAAGGCATCGATAATCGTATATTCGTATTTGTCGCTGAATCTAAGCGTGGTATCCGCTTTGAGTGCTGTTCTTGAGTCCATCCTCTCACATCCTTATCTTGTTTGCACATTGTGACGTTTAGATTCTACATTAGTAAAGGCGAAAAGCGGTTTTTTCACTGCATTGCGTCATCCGGTGCGACTTTGTTCAGATATGCTTCACGCATAAATGAGCGGAAAGCATCGAGCGGATATGCATCCTGAGAAGCGTAGAGAAAAATCCAATCATAAGGATTGCCCTCGTACAGCTCGGGGTAGCCTGCATCCAGCAGCAGGCGATTGATGGATGCAATGCATCTTTGTGCATCATCGGGCTTTGCCGTATATTCCGGCTCTGTGCCTTTTATGAACAATTCGGCCCAGAAGCGATAGAAGGCAAGCAGAATCATCGTTTTTCGTATGACTTCGTCCGATTGCCAGCTGCCGCCGATGATGGCTTCCAGTCCCTGCCGGTCGGGGAAGGCCTTGCGTACGAGCGGATGAATCAGACTGTTTGCTTTAAGCAGCGGCTGAATTGTGCGGTCTCCCTTTAACCCAAACAGTTTATCACCGCTGATATGGTCGTAATCCAGCAGACCGAAAATCTGCTGATAAATATCCCATACGGAGCGGGTTTTGCCGGAGAATTCCTTTTTCGGGTAGCGGCGGCGGAGTTCTCGGTTAGCGAGACCGTTTTCGCCGGCGATTCTTCTCCAAAGTTCATTCGTGTACTTTTTTGCCGTTGCGTTATTATATTCGAATTGATTGCTGTTTGCGGTCAGAAAGTCAAGCAGTTCATCCGCGGTTCGGAAACGGTTCAGTTCCTTGATAATAGTGCCTGTAAAGAGCACATCCGAGGTGTCGTCGATATGACCTTTTCCGTCCTGTTTCGGTGCTTTTTCAATCAGTGCCTGCGCCTCGGAATATGTCAGCTGATGGCAGATGCAATAGTAGTAAATGGCCTCGGGTATGCTGTGACAGTCCAGGCTGCGCTGCAGATATATGCGGCGAAAAAAATCCTGCGTTTCTTCCGGAGATAATCCGAAGGCAAAGCAGAACTTTACGGCGATGTCTCGTTTATCTGCCTGTGTGTGATTATTGAACCAGCCTCTCAGAAGCCGGGATTCGATCGGGATTCCGGCTTTATCAAATTTTTCTTTAATAAATTTGACTTTGGCATCCGTATCTGTAATATCATCGGAGTAACCCTTTTGCAGGATAAACTCGTTCAGCGCCGAGTCGAATGTCCGAAATGATTTTGCCACATCGAGAAGCTCCTGTGCGTAATTTTCGTCTTCCGAAGAAATACTGCAGCCCTTTGCAGCCAGAAATTGTGTGTATTCACCCATACCAGTTCCTCGTTTCTGTTGCCTCACAGCACTTTTTAAAGCAAAGATTCTAATTTGTAATCGTCGTATAGTATTAGTTTATCATATTATTTACTGTTGGCAAGGTGCCGTGTGCGGTGGATAGTGTAAAATAATTTTTGGAAAAACATACACGAAAAGAATGATCTCTATGCGGAATTCATATTCAATTCATCTTTAAGGTTCCTGTTTTTAAAAATAAAGATGAATCACCGCTTAAACAGGTCACTTTAAAAGGGCTTTCATCCTTATTTTTGTGCTTGCTGCGTTAAGGATGAAAAAATCCCTCAAATTTCCAATTTTTCATCCTTAACGCGGCTGGTCGCTTTTGTTGTTTTTTCACTGCCGTTGTTTACGGAGTGTATTTGATTATGGTATAATACTATGTTGAGTTGTGCTTGGGACTCTTTTACATCCGAAAGATTCGAGAAGAAAAAGGAGTATTTAGAGGAGACAGTATATGAATGAAGTAAAACGACCAAAAAAACCGTTGTTTTTCTATTATATCATCGTCATGCTGGTGATCCTGCTGGGCAACCTGGTTCTCATGCCGTGGATGCAGCAGCGTCAGGTTAAAGAAGTGGACTACAGCAAGTTCATTTCCATGACGGAGAGTAAGCAGATTGACAAGGTAGAGATTAAATCGCAGGACAATGAGATTATATTCACTGCCAAAAAGGACAGCGGTACGGTCTACAAGACCGGTATGGTGGATGATGAAGAACTGACTAAACGGCTGTACGATTCCGGAGCTGAATTCTCCGGAGAAATCCAGCAGCAGGCGTCCCCGGTGGTGTCGCTGCTGATGTATTGGGTGCTGCCGATTGTAATTTTCATCCTTCTGGGACGATACATGTCCAAGAAGATGATGGATAAAGCCGGCGGCAACTCCATGATGTTCGGGATGGGCAAGAGCAACGCCAAGGTATATGTTCAATCCTCCGAGGGAATCCGTTTTGACGACGTGGCCGGAGAGGATGAAGCCAAAGAAAACCTTGCGGAGATTGTAGAGTATCTTCACAATCCGGGAAAATACAGAGAAATCGGAGCGTCCATGCCTAAAGGCGTACTTTTGGTAGGCCCTCCGGGAACCGGTAAAACCATGCTTGCAAAGGCGGTAGCCGGCGAATCCAATGTTCCGTTTTTCTCCATGTCCGGCTCGGAGTTTGTGGAGATGTTTGTCGGTATGGGCGCATCCAAAGTTCGGGATTTGTTCAAACAGGCAAAGGAAAAGGCGCCATGCATCGTTTTTATCGATGAAATCGATGCCATCGGACAAAAGCGTGACGGAAGAATCATGGGCAACGATGAACGCGAGCAGACATTGAATCAGCTGCTGACCGAGATGGACGGATTCGAGGAAAATAACGGAGTTATACTGCTGGCGGCAACCAATCGCCCGGAATCTCTGGATCCGGCACTGCTGCGGCCGGGACGCTTTGACCGGAGAGTACCGGTGGAACTGCCTGATCTCAAGGGCAGGGAAGACATACTGAAAGTTCATGCGAAAAAAGTCCGCATGGAGGATAACGCAGACTATCAGAAGATTGCGCGCATGGCATCCGGTGCATCCGGAGCAGAGCTGGCAAATATCATTAATGAAGCGGCTCTTCGCGCCGTGCGGGATAACCGCCGTCAGGTGACTCAGGAAGATATGGAAGAGAGCATCGAAGTGGTCATCGCAGGTTATCAGAAAAAGAATGCAATCCTCACGGACAAAGAAAAGCACATCGTGGCATATCACGAAATCGGACATGCTCTCGTGGCGGCCAAGCAGAACCATTCCGCGCCGGTTGAAAAAATCACAATTGTGCCGCGGACATCGGGTGCGCTGGGCTACACGATGCAGGTGGATGAAGGCAACCATTATTTGATGAGCAAGGAAGAACTTGAAAACAAGATTGCGACATTGACGGGCGGCAGAGCTGCAGAAGAAGCCAGATTCGGCTCGATTACCACGGGCGCGTCCAACGATATTGAACAAGCTACTAAGCTGGCGAGAGCCATGATTTCCAGATACGGCATGAGCGATAGCTTTGACATGGTGGCAATGGAAACGGTAAACAATCAGTATCTTGGCGGCGACACCTCGCTCAGCTGTTCACCGCAGACTCAGCAGGAAATCGACCGCGCAGTCGTGGAAACGGTACGCAGGCAGCATAAAAAAGCCTGTGAAATTCTGTCGGAAAACCGGGATAAGCTGGATGAGCTGGCGGAGTATCTTTACGAAAAAGAGACGATTACCGGTGAAGAGTTTATGCGGATTCTCAATGGAAAATCGGAAACGGAAGGCGAAGGAAAATAGAATGTATCTTTTGATGATATTGTTTATAGTGGTAATCGCACCATTCCTGATAATGCCGCGGCGCATTACGCAGGGTGGTCGAGAGCCATACGAAATAGTACTGATCAGCGTAATCACCATCTGTGCGGCAGCGGCTGTAATTTTTATGGGTGCTGCGATGGTAGGGGAAGGCGTAATGTCACAGCTGCATGGCTCGGTAGTGGAAATTTCAAAGACGGCGGCGCAGGATCCGACCGTTATCAAGGCACTGAATCTGCAGTCGCATGATACGGCGGAGCGCGTAAAGCTGCTTACGACGGTTTACGATGAAGCACTGAAACTGATACCGGCATGCATTATGATACTGTCGTGCCTGACATCATATATTGCATACCTGATTCTGAGCAAATCACTGTCACGGCGCGGACCGGTGAATCAGATGCCTCGCTTCAGAGAATTCAACATACCGAATGCAGCGGTATTTGTGCTGATAGCCATTTACATGATCGTATGGCTTATGACCATGAACGGAGCCGCGGAAAACAGCGCGTACTACACCAATATAGATCTGCTGTTTGATTTCGCTATGTATCTGCAGGGCGCTTCGGTGATTTTCATGCTGTTTTATGTAAAGCATATTCCGAAAGGTTTTGCGCTGGCATTGGCCATCATCCTTTGGTACATCATGGCATCGAGAAGCATCGTTGTCATGCTGGGGATATTCGATCTTATTTTTAACTTCAAATACAAATTATTGTATCATGAGAACAAAAAGCGGCATTAGGAACCCGCTTTGCAGAAAGAAAAAGTAGTGTTGAGGTAATACTATGTATGTAGGAAGAGTGGAGAAGCTGCTGGCGCATTATTCGCAGATTCCGCTGTGTTTTGTGAATCTCAGCGGGAAGATTACCCGGGCGAGCAGCAAAATCGCAGAAGTGTTCAAGTACGATGGGATCATCGGCAGGGATATTTTCGAACTGACGCGGATTAAACCGGCAGACTTGATTGAGGCTGCGCAGAATCATACGAATCTGTATCTGGACAAGAACGAAAAATCGTTTAAGATTCTGACGGGATTTATCGGTGAAGGCGAAACGACCAGCATTATAATGAGCTTTATCGACGTAACATCGTATGAAGTGCTCAAGGATATGTATAACGATGACAAGGCGTGCATTGCGGTTATAAATGTTGACAACTTTGACGAGCTGACCGCCAGTGCCGGAGACGAACGCGAACTGGAAATTTCCACCGAGATTGACAGGCTGATTCGAGGCTGGTGCGAGAAGCTGGGAGCGGCGGTGGCCCGCTATCGCGATCACCTGTACGAGATCTGCCTGACGCACGGGAACCTGCAGAAGGTGATTAACGACAAGTTTTCGATTCTGGATCAGGCGAAGGAAATCGAGACGGATGCGGATTTCCCGGTGACCTTGAGTATCGGGGTCGGCATCGGCGGCAAGACTTTAGCGGATTGCGAAACCTATGCGGAGGATGCGCTGGATCTGGCTTTGGGACGCGGCGGAGATCAGGCTATAATCAAGAATATAAAGAACTTTGAATATTACGGCGGCAAATCGCAGAGCGTGGAAAAGAGCAACAAGGGCAAGTCCCGGATTATCGCCCATGCGCTGAAGCTGCTCATCAGTCAGTCATCGAAGATTTTTGTCATGGGGCACAGGAACCCGGATATGGACAGCTTCGGGGCTTCGCTGGGCATATACAGGATTGTCGAGAGCATGGGCAAGGAGGTCTATGCGGTGCTGGGACATTACAACGATGCGCTGACAGCCATCGCAGAGGAAGCCAAGGAGACGGGGTATTACGAATTCGTTTCCCCGGAGAAAGCGCTCAACCTGACGGATGACAATTCTCTGGTGATTGTGGTGGACACTCACAGACCGGTTCTGGTGGAATCCTATGACCTCGTCAAGAAAGTGAATCGAACGGTGGTAATCGACCATCACAGAAGATCGGAGGACTGCTTCTCGGATCTGCTGCTCTCGTATATGGAATCCTATGCGTCATCGGCTTCCGAGCTTGTGACGGAGATCGTGCAGTATGCGTGCGAAAAGAGGACGCTGACAAATATGGAGGCCAATGCGCTGCTGGCCGGCATCATGGTGGATACCAACCGTTTTGCTGTAAAGGCGGGTGTGCGGACTTTCGAGGCGGCGTCATGGCTGCGGCGCGCGGGAGCTGATCTGCAGCACGTGCGGCGTTATTTCCAGGCCGACAGTGAAAACTTTAAGGTTCGGGCTATGTGCATTGCAAACGCTCAGTTTTTCGAGGGCGGCATCGCCATGTCAATATGTCCGGGCAACAATCCAAATTCGCAGATTTTGAATTCTCAGGTTGCGGATGAGCTTCTTACCATCCGCGGTATTCGCGCCAGCTTTGTGGCGGGGCAGAATGAATGCGGCAAAACCGTTGTCAGCGCCCGGTCGCTGGGTGATGTCAACGTGCAGGTCGTCATGGAAAAATTCGGCGGCGGCGGACATCTCAATACGGCAGGCGCGCAGGTAGATGTATCGCCTGAGGAAATTCTTGTGAGCATCAGAGATGCATTAAATGAAAAAAATTCGTAGGAACTTCACATTAGGAGGATAAAATCATGATAGTTATTTTAATGAAAGATGTAAAAGGTACCGGCAAGGCCGGAGATGTAGTAAAGGTAAGCGACGGCTATGCGAGAAACATGCTGCTGCCGAAGGGAATGGCCAAGGAAGCCACCGAAGGCAACATCCGCAGCCTGGAAAAGCAGAAGGCTATCGCAGCTGAAAAGCTGGAAGAACAGAAGGCGGCAGCTAAGGAAATGGCTGCAAAGCTGGAAAACATTACGCTGAAAATCGAATCAAAGGGCGGTGATTCCGGCAAACTGTTCGGATCCATCACTTCCAAGGATATTGCGGAAGCGCTGGAGAAGCAGGAAGGCATGAAGATAGACAAGAAAAAGATTGAAATGAAGAATCCGATAAAGCAGGCGGGAGAAACGGAAGTAACACTGAAGCTGTTTACTGAAATTTCCGCGCAGCTGAAGGTATCGGTTACTATAGCATAAGCGGAAGGAACAGTTTATGGAAGAAAGAATACCTCCGCACAGTGCGGAGGCAGAGAAATCTGTACTGGGAGCTGCCATGCTCTCCAAGGATGCACTTTTTGACGTGATGGAGGTTGTGAAGCCGGCTGATTTTTATGATGAAAATCATAGAGAAATCTTTCAGGCCATGATTGAACTGAATCGCAGAAATGCACCGGTGGATGCACTGACAGTTGCAGAAGAACTAAAGAAGAGAAACAGTCTTGATATGGTGGGAGGCAGAGCATATATCGCTTCGTTGTCCTCCATGACGCCGACCACATCCAACGCCATGGAGTACGGCAGGATTGTTGCAGAAAAAGCTTCCGTGCGCAGACTGATTGAAACGGCGGACGATATCGTTACCAAGGGATATGACGGAGGCATGGATGCCAATCAGATGCTGGACTATGCAGAGAGCGGAATCTTTGAAATTTCTCAGTCCAGGCAGAAGGGGCAGTACAGTCACATTCGGGACGTACTGGTGGAAAACCTTGCCATCATAGACAAAGCTGAACAGATGGAGGGCGGTTTAACCGGCATCACCACCGGCTTTTCAAAACTGGATGAGATGACATCCGGCCTGCAGAAATCCGACCTGATTATTCTGGCGGCAAGACCGGCCATGGGAAAGACGGCATTTGCATTGTCGCTGGCGAGAAATGCAGCGGTCAAAGGCAAAGCATCGGTGATGATATTCAGCCTGGAAATGGCGAAAGAGCAGCTGACCCAGAGACTTCTTTCCATGGAGTCCAAGGTGGATCTGCAGACATTGAAAACAGGGAGACTGGAGCGGCGCGACTGGGATGATTTAAACATTGCGCTGGATACACTCTCAAACACCAATATACATATCGACGATACTGCGGGAATCAGCATCATGGAGATGAAGAGCAAGTGCCGGCGCCTCAAGGCTGAGGCGGGGCTTGACCTGGTCGTCATCGACTATCTGCAGCTGATGAATCCGGAAGGCAAGGCGGATTCCAGAACCCAGGAAATTTCAGTGATTTCACGAAATTTGAAACTGCTTGCCAGAGAGCTGGACTGCCCGGTATTAGTGCTGTCCCAGCTTTCCCGTGCACCGGAAACGCGAACGGATCACCGCCCGATGCTCTCGGATCTGCGTGAATCAGGTTCCATCGAGCAGGACGCCGACATCGTGATTTTCCTGTACAGGGATGAATATTACAACAAAGAAACTACTGAAAAACCGGGTGAATGCGAAGTCATCGTGGCCAAGCATCGAAGCGGTCCTACGGACAGCATGGATGTGGCCTGGATTGAGCGCTACACTCAGTTTAAGGATAAAGCATCAGGAAATATTCCGGATGCCGGAGGGATGTTCTAATGGCTTTCAGACGGGAGAAGATAAAGGATTATTTTCTGCTGGATACGAGCGTGGAGAATCTGTTCATCAACGAATATATGGCGGCAGCTCCGGGAGATTTCGTCAAGGTCTATCTGTTCGCACAGATGTATGCGGACCTCGGTCAGGAAATTTCCAACGAGGAGATTGCCAAATACCTGTCCATGGAGCACGAGGATGTGCTTCGGGCATGGACATATTGGGAGAAGATGGGCGTGATCCGCAAAATCCGCCATGAGTCCGCGGATAAATTTGATTATGATGTGGAGTTCGTGCTGCTGAAAGAACAATTCTACGGCGACAAGGAATCCAGACATCCTGCAGGGCTGGATCAGGGAATGCAGTCCGCTATGGGAGACAGGGAAGTGCAGGAGATGTTTCGAGCCATCGAGAAGGCCGGGGGCAGCGTCCTAAGCGGCACTGAAATGATGGAAATTGTCTCCTGGATAAATGATTTCAATGCTGCCCCGGAGGTGATTGCCTACGGGTACGCATACTGTGTTAAACGAAAGAAAAAAAACATCAAATATATCGCAGCGGTTGTCAGCAGCTGGACTCGGCTGGGCCTGCGTGACGCAGCTGCTGTCGAAAAATATCTCAGCGAAATAGACAAGAAAAATCATATTTACAAGCGAATTTTTCAGGCGCTGGGTTTTTCGCGAAACGCGACCGAGCAGGAGCGAAAAATCATGGACACGTGGTTCGATGAAATGGAATTTTCGCTGGATAAAGTTCTGGATGCCTGTTCCAAGACGACGGGCATCGCAAACCCCAACATCAACTATGTCAATAAAGTACT
Organism: Bacteroidaceae bacterium; assembly: GCA_963603335.1. Lineage (GTDB taxonomy): Bacteria > Bacillota > Clostridia > Peptostreptococcales > Anaerovoracaceae > Lentihominibacter. The sequence continues at coordinate 15,921 of CAVCML010000006.1, forward strand.
GGTAAACTGGTATGAAGAACGTACCGGACGGGACAAGAGCGGAAAGCGCAGGGAACTGACGCTCACGGAAATTTCGCAGTATTACGAAACGCTGCGGAAAAAAGAGGAGAAGGAGGCCGAAGCGCGGCGCAGAGAAGTCTTTGCAAAGGTGCCGCGAATAAAGGAAATCGAGGATGAATTGTCTGCGGGAAGCCGCGAGCTTTCACGGATTATCATCTCGGATACGGTCGACAGGAGGGAAATCTCGGAGAAGATTAAAGAAAAAGCGAGCACCCTCAATACAGAAAAAGCATTTCTGCTGACGGATAATGGATTTGAACTTGATTACATGGACGTGCGATATGAGTGTCCGCTGTGCAGAGACACGGGAATGCTTGAAACAGGAGAAAAATGTCAATGTTTTGGAGAAGTAACTCGAACAAAAATAGAACAGCTCAAGGAGACGGAGAGCCGGTAGGCGGCGGGCAGCAGCCTGCAGATCAGCCGGGCGTCGTCGAATCTTCGACGCAGGATTCCGAGGAACGGATTTCTGCAAAGATTCCTCCGCAGGAAACAAAAGAAGAGGCATCAAGCGTTCCTGCAAAGGAAATGCTCAAGGAAGCAAATCGCCCTACGCGTGAGGAAATGCTGGCACAGATGGCAGAAAATGAAGAAGCCATGGAAATGTTCAAGAAGATTCAGGGACTGCGCAGCAGTATGAATTCACTGAGGGAACAGCAGAGCGAGGATCCTGTCAGTGAAACGATGAACCTCAAGCAGAAGAAAGCTCCGCAGCAAGCTCCGCCGCAGCGTCCGCAGCAAACACCGCAGACTCCGAAGGCTCAGAAGATTCGGGCAGCGGAGCAGGCGGTTATCAACGGCGCTAAGGAGGACGCTCAGGAGAAGCGCCGTCTGCAGGAAAAAGCCAGACAGCGCCAAATGCAGATTGAAAAAGAACAGCGAAAGGCCATGGAAGCTCAGAAGAAGGCTGCCAGAATCAATAAAGAAGCCGAAAAGAAGCGCAGGGAAGCCGCAGAGGCGGAACGCAGGGCGAAAGAAGTAGCTCGGAAAAAAGCGCTGGAGGCCATGGAAGCAGAGCGGAGAGCCAAACAGGAGGCAGCGCGCAGAAAGGATATTGCGGCGGCAGCAAAGCTTTCGGAAGAATCCGCAGGCATGGCAACGCCGGAAGAAAAAGCGGCATTCTTTGGCGAAACGATAAATCACCGGACCGCGGCGCGCACCAAGATAGAAAAAGCGCGCCTTAAGGAAGAGGAAAAGCAGCGCCATAAGGAAGAAGTGCGCAGACGCCGCCTGGAAAAGGTGGCCAGAAAGCGTGCGGAGAAAGCACAGAAGCTGGAGGCTAAGGAGCGCCACAAGCAGGAAAAGAGACGTATGCTGGAGGCCAAGGCGCGCCTGGAAGCTCAGAGCGAGGCCGACGCAGAGATGGGCGGCGGTATCGTCAACGTGCAGGGCGTGCAGATCAAGACTGAAATAAACAAGCAGCCGATATTTTCTTTAAAGGATTTTCTGGGAATCCGCAGCAAAGCCGAAAAACAGGCTGAAACGGAAGAAGAGCAGGCTAAACTGGAGGAAGAGAGAAAGAACCGGCAGGCGAGTGCAAGAGCGGCTGCATATATCCGTTCAATACAGCGGAGAGCTTCGTATGAGAAAAGTAAGGTCGGCCAGAAAATCGGAAAAATCAAGGCGTATTCGGAAACACATAAAAAGGGTATGCTGATGATATTCAGCATTTCATTGATGTTCATACTGGGTGCGGCAGGCATATACAACTATTGTACGGCGTATGAATATTCCTACAACGGGCAGGTGCTGGGATACGTTAAGGAGATGGACGACGTTCTGCAGATTACGGATTTGGTGCAGACGGCGCTGACGGAAGAAAAGAATATGAAGGTCGTTATCGATGCAAAGGATGATATTGACTTTCATAGAAAATGGGTTCTCGATGGAAGCAAGATAGACGATTCGGAGCAGGTGCTCAAGCGCCTGACTTACATGGGAGATCTTAAGGTCAAGGCGCATGCTATCTACGTGAACGGCAAGAGAATCGGAGCGGTGCAGACCAGAAAGACCGCAGAAAAAGTGCTTAAAGATGTCGCTGAGAAGTATACCGAGGAAGGCGATAATATCGAAATTGAAAAGGTTCAGTTCCTGGAGAAGTACGAAATAAAGAAGGTCAGCGTTAATCTGGAAAATCTCTATTCCGAAAAGGAACTGGTAAATCTTCTCTGCACCAGCGGCGAGAAAGTAATTCAGCACAAGGTCGTGAAGGGTGATACGCTCCACAGCATAGCCAAGGAATACGACGTCTGGGAGGATCAGCTGCTGGAGGACAACAAAGGCATCGACTCGAAAAAGCTTAAAGTCGGCAGTACGATTATCGTGAAGAAGCAGGCTCCGGTGCTGACTTATCAGGTGGTTGAGAAGATTACATATGATAAGACCATCGAACACGAGGTTGAGGAGCAGAAATCGGCGGATATCTACGAAGGCGTGACCGAGACGAAGCAGAAGGGTTCGGACGGTGTGACGGAAGTCACATCCCGCGTAACGCTGCAGAACGGCGAGAAGATAAATGAAAAAGAGCTTGAGTCTACCGTCAAGAAAGAAGCGGTTAAAGAAATCGTGCTGGTGGGCACCAAAGAAAGACCGGCGACGGTGGGATCGGGTAAATACATCTGGCCGCTTAAGGGCGGATATACCAAGACCTCCGGATTCGGAGCGCGCTGGGGCAGACAGCATAAAGGAGTCGACCTGGCCGTCAGCGTCGGGACTACGGTTTACGCTGCAGACGGCGGCACGGTAATAGAGGCGCAGTACAGCGGTTCTTACGGCAATGTGGTTATAATCGATCATCAGAACGGACAGGAAACGCGGTACGCACACAACAGCAAGCTCCTGGTCAAGAAGGGCGACAAGGTTTACCAGGGACAGGCGATTGCCAAGTCGGGCAATACCGGCAGGAGCACAGGCCCGCATCTGCATTTTGAAATCAGAATCAATGGCGTACCGAAAAATCCGCTTAATTATCTGCCGTAAAGACCGGATTTCGAATTCAGCAAATCAGTTTATACACGCAATCGCGTGACAAAGAATCGCTTCGAAAAAACGAAGCGATTCTTTGATAATTCTTTTAGCTTTCAGATACAAATTCCAGCGATAAAAGCGATAAAACAAACAGAAAGGATTCACATATATGTGGAAAACATTGGACGAGAAGACTCTGAAATCCAAGAAGGTGGCAGAACTGCGTGAAATTGCCGAAACTTTTGGACTGCAGGGATATGAAAAAATGAAAAAGGCGGATTTGATAGCAAATCTGATGCGTGACGAGCCTAAACCGGAGGAGGCGCCTTTGCAGGAGGAAAAGCCGGATAAAGCAGCGGAAAAGCCGGCGGAGGAAAAGCCGGCGCACACGGAACGCAGGCAAGGCAAGGATAACCACAACCGCGATTCACAGCAGAATCACAGCAAGGATGAACGCTTTGAAGTGGAAGGTATTCTGGAGCTTTCGGATGACGGTTTCGGATTTCTCAGATTCAACAATTTTCTTACCAGCGAAAAAGACATCTACGTAGCGCCGGCTCAGATAAGGCGCTTTAACCTGAAGACCGGAGACAAGATTAAGGGCATATGCAGACCGGCCAATGACGGAAATCGTTTCGGCGCACTGCTGTACGTAGTGACGGTAAACGGAGACGAACCGGGTGCGGCTATCAAGAGGCCGGATTTCGAGTCTCTGACGCCGATTTTCCCGAACGAAAGACTGGTGCTTGAAGACGGCAGAGATCTTTCGCTGCGCCTGATCGATCTGGTGGCTCCGATCGGCAAGGGGCAGAGAGGGCTCATCGTTGCACAGCCGAAGGCCGGTAAAACGGTACTTCTCAAGAAAATAGCGGGCAGCATTGAAAAACATTATCCGGAAACGGAGCTGATCGTGCTGCTGGTTGATGAGCGCCCGGAAGAAGTGACCGACATGAAGCGGAGCCTGAAAGGCGGCGAGGTAATATATTCCACATTTGATGAGATGCCGCAGCATCACGTCAAGGTTGCGGAAATGGTGCTGGCCAGAGCGCAGCGCCTGGCAGAGCACGGCAAGGACGTGGTGATTCTGCTGGACAGCATAACCAGACTGGCGAGGGCTTACAACCTGGTGGTTCCGGCATCCGGAAAGACATTATCCGGAGGATTTGATCCGGGTGCGCTGTACAAGCCGAAAAAATTCTTCGGCGCAGCCAGAAATCTGGAAGAGGGCGGCAGCATAACGATTCTGGCAACGGCTCTCGTTGAGACGGGAAGCCGCATGGACGACCTCATCTTCGAAGAGTTTAAGGGCACGGGCAATATGGAGCTTCACCTTGACCGCAAGCTTTCGGAGAAGCGTATTTTCCCTGCTATCGATCTGAACAAATCGGGCACGAGACGGGAAGATCTGCTGATGAACCAGGAAGAAATGGAAGCTATCTGGCGCATGAGACGGGCGCTTGGAAACAGGGATAACCAGGAAGTGACCGAGATGATTCTGGACAACCTGGCACATACGAAGAACAACAAAACCTTTATTGAAGTGATTAAGAAAATCAGGCTTGAGGGATAAACACAAGATGGATTTAAAGAAGATTTTTATAAAAGACGCGTCTCCCACCAAAATGGGGGGGCAGGCCGTTATGGAAGGCATCATGATGAAGGGCGAGAAAAAGACAGCTCTTGCGGTGCGCCAGTCAAACGGCGATATTCAAGTCAAGACAATTCCGACAAAAGCATACAGCAAGTGGATGAAAATCCCGCTCGTTCGCGGCGTGGTGGCATTTATCGATTCGCTTGTCACGGGGACGAAGACACTCATGGATTCGGCGGAAATGCTGGACGAGGGTGACGATGAAGAGTACGAAGAAACTCGTTTCGAAGCCTGGCTCAACCGAAAATTCGGTGAAAAGGGCGCCTGGAATCTGATGATTTACTTTTCGGTTTTTATCGCATTGGTATTTACGGTGGGAATTTTTATAATTCTGCCGACCGGCGTGGTAAGCCTGATGAAGCTTTTCACGGACAGTGTATTCTGGCTCAATTTCGCTGAAGGAGCATTCCGGATTCTGCTGTTCGTAGCCTATGTCTGGATTATTTCATTCATGGGTGAAATCAGGCGGGTATTTCAGTTTCACGGTGCGGAGCACAAGACGATTCACTGCTTTGAAAACGGACTGGAGCTGACTCCGGCCAACTGCCGGCAGTTTCCGACGCTGCATCCGAGGTGCGGCACCAGCTTCCTCATGTTCGTTTTTATCATCGCATTTGCGCTCCACTTCCTGCTGGGATGGCCGAGCCTGTGGCTTAGGATTTTGTCCAGGCTGCTGCTGCTTCCCGTTATTGCGGGGCTGTCCTATGAGCTGCTGAAATGGGCCGGCAGAAGCGATAATATCGTAGTGAAAATTCTCAGCCTTCCGGGGCTTTATCTGCAGAAAATCACGACGAAACAGCCGGATGACAGTCAGCTTGAGGTGGCTATCGCAGCGGTTCACGCCGTGTGCGACGAAAAGCCGTGCGGGACGTTTGTCATCTGCAAAGAAGACGTCGGGCACTACGATGGCCACGTGCTGATTGAGAGCTCAAAAGACGATACCGATGCAGGCGAAACAGCATCGAAATACGGACAAGTTTTTTCCTGCAAAGTGCCTGCCGGCAGAAAACGCGGGCAGCATAAAGCAAAAGTCAGAGTGATTTTTGTAAAGCGCAAACCTTTGCAGGGACGAAGATTTATATAAACTACAGACAGGAGAAGGACGGATGAAAACGCGGATTCTTATAAAAGAAGGAGAATACCGTTTGGCGAAAGCCTATTGCATGGACGCTAAAATAGACGCTCAGGAATTGTACTGCTTTCTCACAGGCATGGATAAAGTGCAGGTGTTTTTGAAAGCGGAGGAAGAGGTCGATGCTGAGACGGAGGAAAAATACATGGAGCTCATCGCAAAGCGCGCGGAGCGGATTCCTTTGCAGCATATTACAGGGGTTCAGGAGTTCATGGGTCATACGTTTAAGGTGACTGAGGACGTGCTGATTCCGCGTCAGGACACGGAAACGCTGGTGACGGAGGCTGCAAAGGTTATTCAGGAAACACCGCATGAAAAGCTTACGTTTTTTGAAAAGCTCAAAGGCGGAAGAGAGTGGGACGTGCTGGATTTGTGCTGCGGCAGCGGAGCCATAGGAATTTCTCTGGCCAAAATCAGCTCCCGCGTGAAGGTGCTGGGAACGGATATCAGCGAGAAGGCACTCGCCGTGGCGGAGGAAAATGCAAAAAATCTGCGTGTAAAGATGAAATTTGCGAGCGGAGATATGTTTGCACCGGCGGCGGGCAGAAAATTTGATATGATCGTCAGCAATCCGCCGTATATCAGAACGCGGATGATTTCGATTCTGCAGGAAGAGGTAAAGAATCATGAACCTCTGCAGGCTCTGGACGGAGGCAGGGACGGACTGGATTTTTACCGCATCATCGTGAAAGAAGCCGCGGATTTCCTGAAACCGGAAGGATATCTGCTGATGGAAATCGGGCACGATCAGGGAGAAGATCTGCGCAAGATGATTAAGGATGACGGTAAATATACGCCTGCCGAAATAATTAGGGATTTACCCGGCAGAGATCGTGTGGTAAAATGCAGATTAAGAGATAAGAATGAATATCGTACTGACGCCAAGGGTGCAACCGAGGAACAAGGCGAGGATTGACAGAAGAAATCGCGGCAGAGAGTTTTGCGGCGCTGTCTTTGAATAATCAGGCTCTGCCCGGAGAAACTTCGGCAGAGTTTTTTGTTTTTTAAGCACTTTGGCAGGTGAGGAGGTAAGGTGAAATGAGCTATAACAGCAAATCAAAAAAAGCGGAGGAATTCATCTGTCACGAGGAGATTGAGGATACTCTGCGCTACGCACAGGAACACAAAGGCGACATAGAAGATATGCGCAGAATCCTGAAGCGGGCACAGGACTGCAAGGGTCTCACATACAGGGAGGCGGCATTGCTTCTGGAGTGTGAGGACGAGAGCATCCACCGGGAAATTTTCCGCCTGGCAAGGGAAATAAAGGAAAAATTCTACGGCAACCGAATCGTACTTTTTGCACCGCTGTATCTGTCCAATTACTGCATCAACGGCTGCAAATACTGCCCGTATCACGGACAGAACAAGCACATCAGCCGCAAGAAGCTGACGCAGGAACAGATTCGGCAGGAAGTCACGGCTCTGCAGGACATGGGCCACAAGCGGCTTGCAATCGAAGCCGGTGAAGATCCGAAAAACAATCCGATTGAATATATTCTGGAATGCATCGATACGATTTACAGCATCAAGCATAAAAACGGAGCTATCCGCAGGGTCAACGTAAACATTGCGGCAACTACCGTGGAAAACTACAGAAAACTTAAGGATGCGGGAATCGGTACCTACATTCTGTTTCAGGAAACATATAATAAGGAGGCCTACGAGGACCTGCATCCATCCGGACCGAAGAGCGATTATGCCTACCACACGGAGGCGATGGACCGGGCGATGGAGGGCGGCATCGATGATGTAGGCTGCGGAGTTCTGTTCGGACTCAATCTCTATAAATACGATTTTGTCGGTGTTCTCATGCATGCAAAGCATCTGGAGGATACTTTCGGATGCGGTCCGCATACGATCAGCGTACCGCGTGTGCGTCCGGCGGATGATATCGATCCGGATACTTTTGACAACGGTGTGCCGGATGAGGTATTCAAGCGGATAATCGCTATCCTGCGTATCGCAGTGCCGTATACGGGAATAATCATGTCAACCAGAGAATCCAAGGCTATGCGCGGAGCAGCGGTTCAGATCGGCGTTTCTCAGATTTCCGGCGGCAGCCGAACCAGCGTAGGCGGTTACGTCGAGGAGGAATCCGAGGATGACAACTCCGCACAGTTCGACGTCAATGATACCAGAACTCTCAATGAGGTGGTGGACTGGCTGCTGGATCTTGGCCACGTACCGAGCTTCTGCACAGCGTGCTACCGGGAAGGCCGTACCGGCGACAGATTTATGAGTTTGGTCAAGAGCGGCCAGATTGCAAATATATGTCAGCCGAATGCTCTTATGACGCTCAAGGAATATCTGGAAGACTATGCCACTGAAGAAACGAAGCAGAAGGGACTTGCGATCATCAAAGAACGTCTTGCGATGATACCGAATGAAACGGTTCGAGCCAAAGTGGAGGAACACCTGCATGACATGGAAGGCGGCATGAGAGATTTCAGATTTTAGCGTACAGATAAAAACAAATGGAAATAGCCGGAACGGATAATTTACAGGGGAAATAACCCGGTGAAAAATTCTGCAACGGGAGGAGTAAAAATGGGATTAAACGAAACCCCGCGGGCTGACCGCCTGCACATCGGATTATTCGGAAAACGAAACAGCGGCAAATCCTCGCTGATCAATGCTTTGACAGGACAGAATCTGGCCTTGGTTTCGGATACGCCCGGAACGACTGCGGATCCGGTTTTTAAGGCGATGGAACTGCATCCTGTAGGCCCGGTGGTCTTCATCGACACCGCGGGATTTGATGACGAGGGCGATCTGGGAGTGCTTCGCGTGCAGAAGACGCGCAGAATACTTCCGCAGACCGATCTTGCCGTCATGGTCATAGACGACAAGTCTGCCCTTGCCAGAAATCTGGATGAAGAGCGGCGGTGGATTATGGATTTTACAAGTCATAATATTCCGGTCATAGCGGTTTTATCAAAGAGGGAACGTTTGAGGCAGCCGGTACCGCAGGTTCTGGCTGCCATCAGGGCGGAGCTCGGCGATGACATACCGGTGCTTTCGGTCAGCGCCGAGGAAGGGGCAGGCCTTGATGAGCTGCGGCAGAAAATCACCGAGATGATTCCGGAGGATTTTCTGCGGGAGCAGATTTTGTGCGGCATGGTGGATGCGGGCAGTCTGGTTCTGCTGGTTATGCCGCAGGATATTCAGGCTCCGAAGGGGCGTCTGATCCTGCCTCAGGTGCAGACGCTCCGGGAATTGCTCGACAGGCGGTGCACGGCGGCAGCGTGCACCGCGGATGGGATTTCGGGGGCGCTCGCCGCTCTGCGGCGGGCGCCGGATCTGATTATTACGGATTCGCAATGCTTTAAACAGGTATATGATGCAAAGCCGGAATCAAGCAGACTGACGTCTTTTTCTGTACTCTTTGCAGCGTATAAAGGAGACATTAAGGAATTTGTCGCAGGCGCATCGCAATTAGACGAAATGACTGAAAAATCAAAGGTTTTAATAGCTGAAGCCTGTACGCATGTACCTCTTTCGGAGGATATAGGGCGGGAAAAGATACCGAATTTGCTGCGGAAAAAATTCGGAGATTCTATTAGTATCACCAATGTCAGCGGCGATGATTTCCCGGCTCGCGACGAATTGCGGGAATATGATCTGGTGATTCACTGCGGAGCCTGTATGTTCAATCGCCGCCATGTACTGAGCCGGATTGCGGAAGCGCAGGCGGCGGGCGTGCCGATTACCAACTACGGCATTGCACTGGCGAAGCTTTCAGGTATTCTGGATAAAATCGATTTGCCTGAACATCGGGATTTATAGGGTTGATCTTGAGTTTACATGCGGAGTTTGATCCTGCACACGGATTGGATTCTGCACGAAAAGAGCATCTAATGTACACCGAATTGACACATGAGGGCATTAAGATACTGCTGTAGGATAGAATTACAGCGTATTGCTGTGTATAAGGAGTGCCTGAATGAGAAAACTTTTGCTGATTGGCTGTTTGTCATGCCTGCTGATTCTGACGCTCTCGGCGTGCAGCCGGGATTCGGATTCGGGGTCGGATGACAATATCGTGTACGGCCAGGTGGTAAAAACGGATGAAAACAAAATAACTGTTGAGAGCGGGAGCTATACATACGGCGGTTCGTTTAAGAGCGATGGCGAGGAGAAATGCTATAATCTGCCGGAGAATGTGTTTTACGATGATTTCAAGGCGGGAGATATCGTTTCGATTCTCTGCGACGGCGAGGATGCGACGGCTGTTACTAATGTAAAGGATGTAGAGTACAGAACTTCATCCGGTTCGAGCGGTTCTGGGAACTCAGGCAGCTCGGGCAGTTCAAACGGCTCTGGCAATTCAGATGCGGATTCCGCTTCCGGTGCTGCCGCATCGAATACTGTCTCCGATTTTGGTCAGACCGTTCAGTCAGGCGTCAATGCGGCGCGGCTCAAGGCAGATGATGAATCGGTGACGGTTAACGATGAATATTATGAAGTCGGGGATGATATGGAGGTCGGCCTTTTGGCTCTGAACAGCGGAGGCAAGATTACCGCGAACAGAACTTCACTGACGGTGTCCGGTAAAAATTCATGCGGCATTGCGGCGGAAAACGGAGCGGCAATTACAGGTGAGCAGATTAATCTTAGCTGTTCCGGCGAAAACAGTATCGCTGCAGCAACTCTTGACGGCAGCAGCGTTATCGATTTGAGCAACAGTACGGTGGAAACGGAGTCGAGCGAGAGTCCCTGCGTGATTTCAGCCGGAAATGTGTCGCTGACAAGCGTCACGCTTACGACTCAGAAAAGTTCGGGGCTTGCAGTGCTGCCGGGCGGCGTTGTGAATTTGAAAAATTCGAGTATGACCACTCATGGAGATACAGCTGTGGAGCTCTGCAATACGGGAAATCTGCAAAGCGGCAGTCAGTCCTCGGGGCTCAGCGGCAGAGCTAAATTTATGGCAAACAGTTCTTCGCTGGAAGCAGTCTCGAATGAAACGCTGATACAGGTTACCGGAATTGAAAGTTTCGTGAAGATGATGAACACGAGCATCACATCGGCGGCATCAGTGCTGGCGGATGTGCAGGCTGACGAGCAGAAAAACGGGGCTAAGCTGCTGCTGTACGGTGTGAACCAGGAGTACAGCGGAGATATTACGTGTGATGAGGACAGCAAAGTCAAGCTTGTGCTGACTGAAGAGAGCTCTTATACCGGATGCTTTGATGCAGATGATTCGGCGAAGTACAGCAAGGTATATATCAGTAAAAACAGCAAATGGGACGTGACCGGCGACAGCCATGTCGGCACTTTGCGGAACGGTGATAAGAAGTGCCGCAACATTCAGTCCGACGGATATACGGTGTATTACGATAAAAACAGGGAGGCTAATGACTGGCTTAAAGGCAAGACAATATCCCTGCCGGGCGGCGGCAAACTGCAGCCGGAATAATGCTTGTCAATTAATTTGATTTGAGAATATGAAGAACAGCAAAAAAACATTGAAATTCAGATGTGTGTATGGTACACTGAATAAGCTGTGATATAAATCCGGCATATTATTATGCAAAGGTGGTAAACCTGAGCAGGAAAGAGGTGAATAGCATGAAGGAAGGAATCCATCCTGGCTACAAGGAATGTAAAGTAACTTGCGCATGCGGTAACACATTTATGACAAAGTCCGTACAGGAAGAAATCAGAACGGATATTTGCTCAGCGTGCCATCCATTCTTTACAGGACAGCAGAAGTTCGCTCACAGAGGCGGACGTGTGGAAAAGTTCAAGTCCAAGTACAACCTGGACTAATTACAATCCACCGGGAAACGAAATCAAAAAACCGCTCGTTAGGGCGGTTTTTTTTGCGTATCAATTTAATTTGTGTCAAATCCGCTGTGTTAGGCATGCCATGCATCTGCTCAGTTCGCATCTTTCAGCTGCCATTTTTGAATTTCAACTTGTTTTTTCGAAGCCTTTGCTTCTGCATTCAGCACTTTTCCACTACCCGCCGGGACAGAAAAATAAATCATATTGTCGATTTTAGTGACTTCAATATCACCTTGCTCGGAGCTGTAAATCATTCGGCCGTTCAAGTTGGCGGATGTTTCTTTGCGCTCCTGATAAAAAGAAGAAATGATTTCGGATGCAGTTGATTCTGCGGCATAGTATTCCATGCTTTGCTTTTGAGCCGCGTGCGCCTGATTCAGTTTCTGCTCTGCGGAGTGATAAGTCAGCGCAGAGAAACACGTAAGCAGCAAAACCAGCACCGAGATAAAAAGTGCTGCCGCGCAGATACTCATATAGGAAATCCATCGTCCGCGAATCATGAATCCGGTATTTGCTGAGGTCAGGTTATCCTGCGTATTCAGTTGTCTGTAATTCCTGCTTTTTCTCATGATTGATCCGTTTCTCGCTTTTCATATTTCGCTTTTCATATTTTGTGTTGTTTTAGCGTTTTTTGATGTTCCCGTATTTTTTAAGCTTTTTTGGCGTTTAAGGTTCTGCAGTGCTATTGTGCAACGCTTTTAAATGTAAGATTATAAAAAGCTTTTTTACCCGCTTTTGTAAACCAGCAGATCTGCCAGGTATCGAAGCTGCCGTCTTTGCCGGCGGTAAGCACAATTGATACACGATATTTATAATCGTTTTTTGACGATGGCTCGAAGCTGCCGGTATAGTAAAGTGTAATCGAGTCATCGGAAGATTCCGCGCCGCGATGCTCGGTTAAAAGATGCAGCGCTGTTTGGGTATTGCTGTTCGAGGCTTTCAGCACTTCTCCCAGCGAATCGGTTTCCCTGACTACCCGTTCCAGGCGGTCCGCTTGTGATGTAGCACAATCCGCTTTGACGAACATGACAATACTTGCGGATAATGCAGCTGCAAGAAAGACAAAAATTCCTGTCAGTACAATAATTACGCGGGTTTTTCCGGAAAGTTTTCTATTCATTGCTGCCTCCAATCCCCGGAACCCACACTCGGCTCACCGACGAAGCTGAATCACTGCGCAGTGAGATTTCGAGAAGATTATTTTCCGAAATTCGCACTGCCATAGACCGGAGCGGCGTAATTTTTGAAGCGTTTTTTGCAGAAACGTCTTCACCCGGCTTCACCGATGCCGACTGCAAATAGCCATCCTCTGCAAAGATCCAGACTTCCAGTTCTTCACCGTCGTTATCGGCAGGCAGGACCAGTGCCTGAATCTGCCCGCTTAACGTTGAGATTCGCAAATCCGCAGGATCGCTGCAGGCCCTCACCTGTTCCTGCAGATATTCCGAAGCACTGCTCAAATTCTGCTGTGAATGATCGCAGGCTGCGGTTCGGTAAATGCAGACGCCCAGTGTTGCCAGACATGCTGAAGCTGCTGCAAATATTCCGGCAATCACAACTGCCAGCAAAATATGTGATTTTTTCGTGGAAGTTACCATTAAATCACCGCCTGTTTCATGTTCTTGAATTTCAGTATACCAAGTTCTGCAGGGCTTTGCAACGTCCGCTATGAGGTGCCGTGAACAATGTAAAAAAAACAGACCAAAGTGTTGCAAAAATGCTTGACCACAACAGACAGTGTCAAGTTTTGCGGAGTTTTTGGTTGACATCGATTCCCGATTTTTAATTGAGTGCCGGATTGCGAAGCTGTGATTGCAGCGGATGCCGTCAGAAATTGCAGCTGCCGTCAGTAATTGCAGCAGCAATAACCATTATTGCTGCTGCAACCTTGCTTTTTCTGCGGTATGAAAAGTAAATAGATTTAAAATCGCCGTCCGGCCGCGTTAAGGATGAAAAATTGGGAATTTGAGGAATTTTTTCATCCTTAACGCGGCGAGAACAAAAATAAGGATGAAAGCCTTTTTAAATTGACGCGTTTAAGCAGCGATTCATCTTTATTCTTAAAAACAGGAACTTTAAAGATGAATTGAATATGAATTTCTCAAAGAGATTGACAATTCGACTCGTCAAATGTAAAATATTGGCAGAAAGGAGCGGATATGTATTGGGATACCAACAAGACAAAACAGAAACTGCTCGACCTCTACGAGGTCGAGCTGGCTCGGAAGGCCGTCATACAAAAGGAATTGAAATCCATGCCGAGCGGAAATCTGGTGATTAAGCAAAATCGGGGAAAATATTTTTTAATTTATTGTGCGGATGAGTCCGGAGTGACAGGGATTACTCGAGATTATGAGTTGTGTCAGAAATATGCACGGAAAAGTTTTCTGGAAAAACAGCTGAATATTTGTGAGGTTAACTGTAAGACGATGGGTGAGGCTCTGCAGTCAATTCGCAGCGCCGAATCGTATCAGAAAAAGATTATACGTCCGGGAGCAGCCGACCGCCTGATGCAGGCTTTTCCGGACGGGGGTTTTCGTTACTCGGCGGAAGCACTGGAATGGATGAATGCTTCGTATGAACGCAATCCGTATCACCCGGAAGCTTTACGATATCGTGCACAGAGCGGTTTGCTCGTGCGATCAAAATCAGAGCGATCCATTGCCAATGCTCTGATAAAATGGTGTGTTCCGTTTCGCTATGAGGCCAAAACCGTTGTTTGCGATAAGATTTATTATCCTGATTTTACCATACTTTGCAGTGACGGCACGATTTTACTGTGGGAACATTTCGGAATGGATGATGTGGATGAGTATTTTATGAAATCCTGTTGGAAGCAGCGATATTACAGAAAAGCCGGGTATGACATACATAAAAATCTGATTTGTACATACGAGAGCGATCTGTTGTCGGAGGAAAAACTGGATTTTTTAATTCAAAGATATATCCGGTAGTTTTAAGAATATGGAATACACTTCTAAAAATGCGGAATTTACTTTTGAAAAATATGGAATCCGAGCCTTAAAAAATGTGCCTGCCGTCCGGCCGCGTTAAGGATGAAAAATTGGGAATTTGAGGAATTTTTTCATCCTTAACGCGGCGAGAACAAAAATAAGGATGAAATCCCTTTTAAAGCGGCTTAAATAAGCAAGAAATCATCCTAAAATCAAATAATGCGGCTATTAAGGATGAAGCGGCTGCTGTCAGCAAGAAAAAAGCGGCCGCCGGCGAGAAAAAGCGGCTGCCGGCGAGAAAAAGCCTGCCGGCGAGAAAATGCCGGTCACCGACAAGAAAAAAGCGGCCGCCGGCAATTATACATCGCATTTTCCGCTGCTTTTTCGGTATTCGTAGTATGTGTTTCTGCTGATGCCGGCGGCTTTGCAGAGATGTGAGATACAGCGGCGGTATTCCTCCTGCTGTACAATACTTTCGATAATCCGGCAGATTTCAGTGCGTGAAAGGTATTGCTCCGGCTTTTCCCGTTCGCATTCACGAATCCTTCGAAGCAGCAGGATTTCGGCGCGAAGTTTCTTAATCGTTTCTTCCTGCCTGTGATAGCGGGTAACGGGATGCTTTTTTTCGGATTGTGTTTTTTCGGATGGCGCGGCATTGCTTTTCGCAAGGGAGTTCCTGCCAAGAGCAGCACTGTGTTCTCCCAGCGTGCCGTTTTGATAGGATTCTTTCCAGCGGGCGCACGCTCGTTCAATTCGCTTTGATCCCAGAATTTTAACGTCAAATCCCGCATCGCGAAAAATCTGCGTCGGCTGTTTTCCATTGATGTATTCCTGTATAAACAAAAATTTGAATTCGGTCGAATAGGAGATGTTGTTTTCATTTACATTCGACACATACGGATTGCGAAGCAGGGTTTTAATTTCAGTTTCCGTAAAAGTTTTTCGACCCATCGGGCTGCCTCCTTATATATGAACGAAATATATACGGATAGAGCAGATATTTTATCTGCAGATACACAAGTAAAATTTATACGCAGAACGCCAAAACAGAGCTGTCGGAAATCGTCAATTTTATTTGTGATACGTCTCATGACGAATGATTTTAAAGCTTCTGTAAATCTGTTCCAGCAGGATAATCCGCATCATCTGGTGCGGGAATGTCATGGCCGAAAATGACAGCTTGAAATCAGCTCGCCGGCTTACAGCCGAAGATAATCCCAGTGAACCGCCGATGACGAAGACGATGCTGCTTTTTCCCTGAAGTCCCAGATCCTCAATCTTTGCAGAAAGCTGCGTGGACGAAAGCGCCCTGCCTCCGATTTCCAGTGAAATCACATAGTCGGACGGCTTGATTTTAGCCAGGATCGATGCGCCCTCAGACTCCTTGACCGCCTCCTCGTCCGCAGGAGATGCATTTGCAGGCAGCGGGCTTTCCTTTAGTTCCGTAATCTGCAGAGAAGCAAATCGTTTGAGCCTCTTGGAATACTCGGCCTGTGCATCGCGCCAGTATTTTTCTTTTAATTTTCCGATGCATAGAATTGTAATGTTCATGGCTACACCTCGTAGAGGCGGCTGCAGCTGTCGCGGAGCATGATCTCCAGAGAAAGTTCGTCGCCCGTAAAGATATCCTGTTCCTGCAGCGTGTTCGTAATGGTCAGCATCGCCATGGAGGGGTCATTGTTTTCGCGGGAAAGATGTCCCAGCAGGACGCGGCGCCGCTTGCTTTTTTCTTCCACCAGGCGGCACAGGCATTCGCCGGCGGAAACATTGGAAAGGTGCCCGTAGTCACCCAGAATTCTCCGTTTCAGCGGATATGGATACGGGCCCATCAGAAGAATTTCCTTTTCGTGATTTGCCTCCAGAAGCAGCAGATCGGCATCGATTATTTCTGCAAAGATTTCGTCGGTAATGTATCCCACGTCGGTGACTATACTGATCTGCCGGCCATCATAATAGATGGAAAATCCGACAGGTTCAGCCGCATCGTGAGGAATGGCAAACGGGCGAATCAGGAAGTCGTCTATTTCAAAATCCTCGCCTGTGGTAAAAACCCTACGGCAGCCTTCCGCCACCGGCCGTTCGATATGCTCCCAGGTTTCGCGATTGGCCCAGGCACGGATGTTGGGCAGTTTTTTTGTAACGATGGGGAGACTTTTAACGTGATCGATATGCTCGTGGGTCACCAGTATGGCGGATACGTTTTCGAAGGGCGTATCGGTATCTTTAAGCCCCTGGAAAATTTTTTTCCCGGAAATTCCCGCATCCACCAGGATGGCAGAGTGTTCGTTTTTTATTAGGTAACAATTGCCGCTGCTTCCGCTGGCAAAAGAACAGAATTGTAATGACATATAATCAGGCTCCGTTTTAGTGTGCTTATCTTTTGAACTAATATCACTAAGATACTCCAATTTGGGATAAAAGTCAATTTCAGAAGGAAAAGCCCGGCGCATCTGCGTGGTAAAATTCAGATGTCATAAACTGCGTGATTAATGATATACTGATTATAAAACAGCATGATAATCCGGCACCAATCAGACAGGACCGCAGAATCACATATGAAGATGCAGTTGATCGAATCGAAGTCGAACGGTACTTCAGCCTGGCCAAGCGATGTTACGGATTAGGATTGATTCGAACGAAGCTTG
>CAVCML010000007.1:0-51289 GCA_963603335.1 Bacteroidaceae bacterium
CTCTCATTATGGGCGTTGGTGTTTATGTCGGTATCATCCTGGTTACCACATCAACTTCCAATGTGAATACCGACGATATCTACAGTATGCTGTCACAGCGTTCCACCCTCTACGACTCCGACGGAAATGAGATTGAAAATCTCTATTTTTCCGAAGGCAACCGTACAATTCTGAAATATGATGACATTCCGGAAGATATGATAAATGCCATCGTTTCCATCGAGGATAAAAAATTCTGGAAACACAGCGGATTCAACTACATCCGACTGGTTGGCGCGGTTAAAGACAGCATCTTCGGCGGCGGTCAGATCAGCGGTACAAGTACCATCACGCAGCAGCTTGCCAGAAACATATACCTTTCAGATATCAAGAGTCAGCGTTCCATGAGCAGAAAGATTACGGAAGCTTACTATACGATTATACTTGAAAAGAATCTTTCTAAGAAACAGATTATGGAAGCATATCTGAATACCATTTCCCTCGGTTTTAACTCCTACGGAATTCAGGCCGCATCTCAGGCTTATTTCTCCAAGGACGCCAAGGACATGGACACTCTGGAATGCGCATCGCTTGCTGCTCTGCCTAAATCCCCTACATCATATGCACTGGTGCAGGCGGTTTACGACGGTTCGAACGCTTCCGGACTTCCTGTGATTTCCAGCACGGATTCCGTTACATATCTGTATAACGGTGATATTTCCAAGGACAGACGTGACACCGTACTTAAAAACATGGCTGAAGAAGGTTACATTTCCGACAGTCAGAGAGACGAGGCTCTCAGCGATGATCTGGAAAGCCATATTAAAGTCGGCGTTTCCGAAAGTGCCGATGAATCTTCTTACTTTACGGATTACGCCATCGATCAGCTGACCGATGATATAGTATCCGAATACGGAATAAGCCGTTCGGATGCACAGGATATGATTTACACCAACGGACTGAAAATCTATACTACGATGGATTCAAAAATACAGGATATCGTAGAAGAGGAATTCGCAGACGACAGCAACTTTGCAGGAATCAGCTCCGTTTCAAAAGACAAAAACAACAACATACTTACCAAGAGCGGAAAGATAATGCTCAGGCCTTACTCCTACTACATCAACAGCGATGGCGAGTTTACCCTTTCCAGCGATGAATACAAGAAAAACAGCGACGGAAGTCTTACGATTTATGCAAATAAACGACTTGACATCTATGACACCAAGGTCAACGGTGAGGCGGATGTCAGCATTCAGTTTAAGGGAATGTACACGCAGGAAGGCAACACATTCTACTTCATTGAAAGCGGTGCACTTTCCATTCCGCAGGGCTACACGACAAGAGACAGCAGCGGCAATGCCGTAGTCTCCGCAAAATTCTTTGAAGACTATCCGAACTTTTTCGTTGCAGACGGCGACAAGCTTGTGGTTTCCAGCAACAATTACAGCATCAAGCAGAAGGTTCGTCAGCCGCAGGCTGCTACCGTAATCATGGAAAACTCCACAGGTGAAATTAAAGCGATGATGGGCGGCCGCGGAGCCAAGGGCAAACAGCTTTACAACAGAGCAACCAGCCCGCGTCAGCCGGGATCATCCATCAAACCTATTGCAAGCTACGGTCCTGCACTGCAGATGAGTTATGAATATGCACAGGACAATAAAAAAATGAGCCTTGACAACAGTGACGGAAGCAACTGGGGAAACTACATCACTGCAGGAAGTGTAATAAATGATGCACCGATTAAAGACAACGGCAAGTCATGGCCGAAGAACTGGTACTCCGGTTATAAAGGCCAGATGACCTTAAGACATGCGGTACAGCAGTCGGTTAACACCTGCTCTGTTAAAACATTCCGGCAGATCGGTCCTGAATATTCCGCATCCATGTTGAAAAAAGAAGGTATTACAACTGTAGATGAAGAGGGTGATGTAAACGATCTGAATGCAGCAGCTCTGGCACTGGGCGGTATGACAAGCGGCATTTCCCCGCTGGAGATGACGGCAGCGTATGCGATTTTCCCTAACGGCGGCGTTTATAAAACACCGATTGCATATACTAAGGTGCTCAACTCCGACGGCGAAGTTCTCTTTGAGAAAACCACTGAAGAAGAACGCGTATATGATGAAGGTGTTGCATGGATTATGACCGATATTCTGCACAGCGTTGTTACTGACGGTCTCGGTAAAAACGCACGTATCAGCAATCAGCCGTCAGGCGGTAAAACCGGTACGACAAGTGATAAGTACGACTTATGGTTTGCAGGGTTTACACCGCAGTACACAGCAGCCGTTTGGATGGGCAACGATATCAACATCAAGCTCAATGGCGGAGGCAGCACATCGGCAGCCTTCTGGGGCAGCATGATGAGCAAAATCTGTGAGGATCTGCCAACAGAATCTTTCCGTGAAAAACCGGATAATGTAGTAAGCGTAAACGGAGAATATTACGTAGAAGGAACTTACTCCAAGACTTCCCTCACCCAGACCGGTGATTCGTCAGACGAAACAACTGCAAGCTCCGTAATAGAAACCACTACGGAACAGATTACACAGGCCACAGCTTCAGAGCCGTCAAGCAAATCACCTGAACCTTCATCCGGCTCAGGCAGCGCTCAGTGACGGACATGACGGACAATAAAACAAAGTTAAAAACAACCCGGACCGGGAGCCTTTGGCTCCCGGTCTTTTTGTGGTATAATCATATCATGAAAACAATACTTTTAGCCTCTTCGTCCCCGCGGCGAATCGAGATGATGAAACAACACGGCCTGGATCCGATTATCCGGCCATCCGACGTATCCGAAAACCTACCAATCGACCTGGAGCCGCATATCGCAGTCATGTATCTGGCTTTAAAAAAGGCTCTCCATGCACAGAGTCAGCAAAAAATCATGTCGCCGGCCCGCATCCTGGCGGCGGATACCATCGTCGTACTTGACGGCAGAATCATCGGTAAACCGAAAAATAAAGAAGAAGCATTCCTGACCCTCAGTATGCTGCGCAAAAAACCGCATCATGTCATTACCGGCGTCTGCGTTATCGATTTGGAAACGGACCGCAAAACCTGTTTTTACGATACCAGTACGGTATACTTCACCGATTACAGCGACGAGGAGCTGCAGGCCTACGTCAATACTAAAGAACCTTATGACAAAGCGGGCGGCTATGCAATCCAGGGAACCTTTGGAAAATACGTGGATCACATCGAAGGAGACCGGGATAATATCATTGGACTGCCCTGGTATCGAGTCGAAAAACTATTGAAATAAGCAATTTTACTCCCGGAAATTCCACTCCCGCTATTCACTTTTCCGGCAATCAAACCCAATAAAAAACTGCATCCGGCATCGATTTTATTCGACTGCCGTGATGCAGTTTATTATATTACTGTTCTTTCAGATCGCCGCTGCGATATGCCTTGACGAGTTCCTTGAGCTCCTCCACTTCCATCTGAAGTTCTGCGCCCTGATCCGTATCACGCACAAGCATACGTTTTTCCAGCGTTTGTACGGTGCGAAGAACCGGTGTGTGGAATATCTGCGTTCCATCCTCCTGCAGCGGGCTGTACGGCTTGTGTTCCGCCAATGCCATAAAGCGGGAGTTGAAAATGAACGTATATCCGGCGATACCTGTCTGCTTCTGGTAGGCCTTTGATATTCCGCCGTCTATGATGAACAGCTTGCCTTCTCCTTTGACCGGGCTTTCACCATCCTTAATCTTTACCGGCACGTGACCGTTTAAAATGTGTGAAGTTTTAGGATCTAAGCCAAATTCCATCAGAATCTTTTCACATATATCCTTACGGTTAATCAGCTTATAATACGGTACTGTATGTTCCTTGTGAGTCTTTTTATCCGCTACGAAGCAGCGTTCGAATGTCGTCATCTGATCTTTACCGAAGAGCGGCGATTTGCTGCTGAGCCACAGATACCACATGAGGTCGCCGGATCTGCCCGTTTCCTGAGATTGATCCGGTGCAAAATATGCTTTTCTCACCTGTTCATCCAGATAATCCATGTAAGCCTTGCCGGAAGTCGTTACTCCGTTGACGGTGCAGTCTTCGAAGTTTCCGTCTTCATCGATTGGAATACAGCCGTGATACATCAGATTGCCGTTGATAACCGTGTACAGTGCGCCGTGACTGTATATGAAGCGTATGTGCTCCTGCAGCTTCTCGCTTTGCAGGAACGAAGCCTCCAATGCGTTAAGAACATCCCGTTCTTCTGTCGTCAGCTCATACGGATGCTCCGGATCGATTGTCGGGAAGTTAGTATCGCGAAGCGGGAATTCCCCGTCACGAAGCTTCACGGTTCCCTTCTCAAAGTCAATCTTATCCAGCAGAAGGCGGTTCTCCATGTGGTATTCCGGATGAGCCATAATACGCTGTCCTTCCACCTTGAACTGGCAGATAGCGATGGCTTTATTCATCTTCGATGCCAACGAATCGTCCACCGGGTCGAACTTGTTTTCATCCAGCCGCTTCGGCTTGAAAAATTCACATGGGTCGTCCCCGTAAATATTTTCCGCCATGGTCGCCAGCGGACGCAGGTTTATGCCGTATCCGATTTCCAGCATATCAAAGTTATTGTAGCTGATATTCATTCGCAGTACATTTGTGATGCATGCCCAGTTGCCCGTAGCCGCTCCCATCCATACGATATCATGGTTTCCCCACTGGAAATCAACATCGTGATAATTCATCAGAAAGTCCATGATGAGGTCCGGATGAGCGCCTCTGTCCCAGATATCGCCGATGATATGCAGGCGATCCACCGCCAGTGAACTGATGACCTTCGTCATTTCCTCGATAAATTCTTCTGCAATTCCGCACTCGACGATAGTGCTTATAATCTTACCGTAATAGTTGCTCTTGTTTTCTTCATCATCCGCATGAAGCAGTTCATCTATGATATATGCGTATTCCTTTGGCAGCCGTCTTCTTACCTTTGATCTGGTATACTTGGTTGATACCGCCTTGCAAATAAGTACCAGCCGCATGATGGATTCCATGCACCATTTATTAAAATCCAGATCCGTATTCTTCTTCTGCCGCTTTATTTCCGCATCTGCATTGTATACGAGAGCAGCCAGCTCTTCCCGCTCTTCCCTTGTCAGATCCGGTCCGAAAATCTCCTCGATATGAGAACGAATTACCCCGGATGCGCTCTTTAACATATGGATAAAAGCTTCATGCTCTCCGTGCAAATCGCTGAAAAAGTATTCCGTGCCCTTCGGTAATGAAAGAATTGCATTGCGGTTTACAATCTCCTCCGTTGCAGATTTAACATCAGGATATTTCTTGGATAAATGTCTCAGCAGGTTTTTATCTACCAAAGTCAGTTCCTCCTTATTCATTTTTCTTCAGTTCGTTGAGGTCATACGGAGTGCCCTGGTATACGTAGTAATTGAGCCAGTTGGAAAACAACAGGCTGCCGTGAGCTCTCCATCGGAAGAGGATTTCTCCATCGGGATCATCGTTTCTGAAGTAGTTTTTCGGCACTTCTATTTCCAATCCCTTATCGGCATCCCGCCTGTATTCAGCTGCCAGCGTTCCCTTATCGTACTCCTGGTGACCCATCACGAAAATCTGTCGTCCGTTTTCCGTGGAAATGATATGCGGTCCGACCTCCGGTGAATCCGCCAGAATCCTCAATGCCGATTCTTTTTGAATATCCTCCCTGCGAACCTCCGTATGTCTGGAGTGCGGTGCATAGAAATATTCATCAAATCCCCGAACCAGCGGATTATGAGGCCTCAGCACCTTGTGTTCAAACACTCCGAATACTTTATGATCCAGTATATGCTTGTCAATGCCATAGTGATAATATAATGCCGCCTGTGCACCCCAGCAGATAAACATGCTGCTGTACACATTAGACTTGGCAAATTCAAAAATCTCACTCAGTTCCTTCCAGTAATCCACCTGCTCATAGGGAAGTTTCTCCACGGGAGCACCGGTGAGCATCATACCATCAAAATACTGATCCTTAATCTCATCAATAGTCTTATAGAACGAGTTCATATGTTCCTGAGAAATATGCGTCGACTCATGAGATCCCATGGTCACCAGCGTCATTTCCACCTGCAGCGGCGTATTGGAAAGCACGCGCGCAAGCTGTGTCTCCGTTGCTATCTTAGTCGGCATCAGATTCACGATGACGATTTTAAGCGGGCGGATTTCCTGTGTACTGGCCCGCCCCTGCTCCATGGTAAAGATATTTTCGCTCTGCAGCGTTTCCGCCGCAGGCAGTTGATTCGGTATTATTAATGGCATTCGATATGCTCTCCTTCACTCGTTGTTTATTCTAAAGCCTGTTTTAAATCTGCAATCAAATCCTCGGCATCCTCCAGTCCGCAGGAGTATCTTACCAGATCAGCACTTACACCTGCTGCAGCAAGCTCTTCGTCGTTCATCTGTCTGTGTGTAGCGCTTGCCGGATGCAGACAGCACGTTCTCGCATCAGCTACATGTGTTTCGATGGCAGCTACCTTCAGTTTCTGCATAAAGTCCTCCGCAGCCGCTCTGCCGCCCTTTACGCCGAAGCTTACAACGCCGCATGAACCGTTCGGCAGATATTTCTTTGCTAATTCGTAATCTTCATCGCCTTCCAGCTCGCAGTATTTTACCCATGCGATCTTGTCGTGACTCTGCAGGAACTTTGCAACGGCCAGACCGTTTTCGGCATGCCGCTTGATTCTCACATGAAGACTTTCCAGTCCCAGGTTCAGAAGAAATGCATTCTGAGGTGACTGTATGGAGCCGAAATCACGCATCAGCTGTGCTGTAGCCTTGGTGATATAGGCACCCTCCAGGCCGAATTTTTCCGTATATGTAATGCCGTGATAGCTGTCATCCGGTTCACACAGACCCGGGAACTTATCAGCATGTTTTGTCCAGTCAAACTTGCCGGAATCCACAATGCATCCGCCTACTCCAGCACCGTGACCATCCATGTATTTAGTCGTGGAGTGAGTTACAATATCCGCTCCGAACTCGATCGGGCGGCAGTTTACCGGCGTTGCAAAGGTATTGTCCACGATGAGCGGCACACCGTGTCTGTGTGCTGCTTCCGCAAATTTTTCGATATCCAGAACCGACAGTGCCGGATTGGCAATTGTTTCACCAAAGACAGCCTTTGTATTCGGTTTAAAGGCTGCATCCAGTTCTTCTTCCGTAGCATGCGGGGAAACGAATGTGAATTCAATGCCCATTCTCTTCATGGTTACGGCAAACAGATTGAACGTGCCTCCATAGATTGTCGACGACGCTACGACGTGATCGCCGCAGGACGCTATATTGAATACCGCATAAAAGTTTGCCGCCTGACCGGAAGATGTCAGCATAGCTGCCGTTCCGCCCTCCAGCGAAGCAATCTTTGCAGCAACATAATCATTTGTCGGATTCTGCAGTCTCGTATAGAAATATCCGGATGCCTCCAGGTCAAAGAGCTTGCCCATGTCCTGACTCGTATCATATTTAAATGTTGTACTTTGTATAATCGGAATCTGCCGAGGTTCTCCGTTGCCCGGGCGATAGCCGTCCTGCACACATTTTGTTCCAATGCCCATTGTTATCTTCCTTTCATGTGTTTTTTCATAAAATACCAGTAATAAAATTATACACTATTTTGTAACCGATTTCAAATATTCTTCACGCCCCTGCCGGTACAGGTCGCCGCCGCCGCAATCCAGGACCACCGTCAGCGGCAAATCCTCCACATACAGCCTGCGGACAGCCTCCGCGCCCAGATCGTCAAATGCGATTACTTCCGCCGATTTGATCTGTTTTGCCATAAGGGCGGCCGCACCTCCGATTGCCGCCAGATATACAGCTCCGTTGCGCACAGCAGCTTCTTTTACCTCATCGGATCTCTGACCCTTACCGATCATTGCAAGCTGCCCCAGGTTCAGCAGTGTCGGTGCATAGGCATCCATCCGGTAACTTGTGGTCGGGCCGGCCGAACCTATCGGATACCCCGGCTTTGCAGGTGTCGGGCCCACATAATAGACGATGGAATTTTCTATATCAAACGGCGGTTTTTCGCCATTCTGCAGAAGTTCCACAATCCGCTTGTGGGCGGCATCACGTGCCGTATATATGATTCCTGTCACCAGTACTCTGTCCCCTGCCTTGAATTTTTTCACCTGTTCTTTCGTAAAAGGTTCCTGTAATCTGTATTCCATTAAAGCACCGCCTCCTTGTGTCTGCTGACGTGACAGTTGACGTTGACCGCCACCGGAAGCCCCGCGATGTGGGTCGGTGCCGTACGAATGCTGACTGCCAGTGCCGTAGTCTTTCCGCCAAAGCCCTGAGGACCGATTCCAAGCTGATTGATTCGTTCCAGAAGCTCAGCTTCCATCCGGGCATAATACGGATCCTCATTAGGTTCCTGTGCCGGAGAAAGCAACGCTTTTTTTGCCAGCAGCGCCGCCTTGTCAAAAGTTCCTCCGATGCCCACTCCGATAACGATTGGCGGACACGGATTTGCACCTGCCTGCAGACAGGTGTCCACGACGAAATCCTTGACTCCTTCTTCTCCTGCAGACGGCGGAAGCATCTTAATCCGACTCATGTTTTCCGATCCGAATCCCTTCGGTGCCACCGTAATTTTTACTTTATCACCCGCCACAATCTCCGTGTGAAGATATGCCGGGGTGTTATCCTTGGTATTAACCCTGCGCAGCGGATCTTCCACGATGGACTTTCTCAAATATCCCTCGCCGTAGCCTCTCCGCACGCCTTCGTTGACTGCATCTTCAAGCAGCCCGCCGGTCAAATGCACATCCTGTCCGATTTCCAGAAACACACACGCCATGCCGGTATCCTGACAGAGCGGAAACACACCTTCCTCTGCGATGGCGATGTTCTCCTCGATGCTCGCCAGCACATCCTTTGCAACAGGCCAGGTTTCTTCTTCCGCCTTCTGCCGGATGCACGCTTTGATGTCCTCACCCAAATAGTGATTCGCCTCCACGCAAAGCCGGGCGATTTCATCCGTAATACATTGTACGTCCAATTCTCTCATGCTTATAAAACTCCTCGCTTACCCTCTAAAAAAATCACTGTTATCGATTTCATCCGCTGCCTTCTGCAAAGCCGCCTCCGCATCTATCCCGATCACGTCCAGCATCTCCGCCTTGAAGCAGGCCGTTTTTTCAATTCCGAAGAACCCTCTGCAAAGCATATCCACATACGGAAAACCGAAGTCCATACCTTCTGTCGGACCGCCCGCCGTCATCACGTATGCCATTTTCTTTGCATGACAAAGGCTTGCCGGAACTCCTTCCTCCGTATAATAAAATGTCAATCCCTGCACGCAGACTGCCTCGATATAGTTTCGCAGAATTGCCGGAAACGCAAGATCCCAGAACGGCGCTGCGATGACGATTTCATCCGCCTCTGCAAACTGCTTTGCATAACGAAACATCTCATGAGAAAAGTCTCCCTTCTCCTGCAAAGCGCTCCGCAGCTGCAGTCTCTCAAGATTCAACGGCTCAATGGATTCCTTCCCCGGATTTACTTCCGTAATCTCTCCGTCCATGCGATCCAGCACATGCTGCGCCAATCTTCTCGTCCGCGACTCCGGCCGCACACAGGCGTTGATAAACAATATCTTTTTCATATTATGACAAACTCCTTCCGTAATCGGATGCAGCCGCCTCACTGCCGCATCCGCAGATAATTAATTATACCATATCACAACTGCCGCTGCGCATAAATACAGGACATAAACCGTCAAAAAAACTCCCTGCACCGCTTACACAAGT
Organism: Bacteroidaceae bacterium; assembly: GCA_963603335.1. Classification (GTDB taxonomy): domain Bacteria; phylum Bacillota; class Clostridia; order Peptostreptococcales; family Anaerovoracaceae; genus Lentihominibacter. The sequence continues at coordinate 9,750 of CAVCML010000007.1, forward strand.
AAGCTGCAGCAGGGAGCTGCTTTTTATACTTCTATTCTTCCACGCGCATGATATTGGCACCGAGACTCCGCAGCTTCTCGACAAAGTGTTCATACCCGCGATCCACGTGATAAATCTGAGAGATTTCCGTCGTGCCTTCCGCGATAAGGCCGGTCAGAACTACGGCTGCTCCGGCTCTCAGGTCGGTCGCCACTACATGAGCTCCCTGCAGTTCTTTATCGCCCGGGATGATTGCACAGTTGCCGTCGGTTTTGATATTGGCACCCATACGGTTAAATTCCCCGACATGCATGAAACGATTCTCAAACACCGTTTCGATGACCACGCTCGGTCCCTTGGCCACTGTCAGCAGCGCCATGAACGGTGACTGCATATCCGTCGGAAATCCGGGATACGGCAATGTCTTTATATCGGTGGAAACTATCGGGTTCACATCTCCTCGTGCTATAAGACCTTCATCGGTCATGGTTATTTCGGCTCCGCACTCTCTCAGCTTGGCGATAACGGCCTTCAGGTGATCCGGCACCACATTCTTGATGAGCACATTTCCCTTTGTCATGACAGCACCGACCATGAATGTTCCCGCTTCGATTCTATCCGGAATCACGTGGTGAGACACACCCTTCAGTTTCTTCACACCTTCGACCTTGATGGTATCGGTGCCGGCGCCCTTGATTCTGGCACCCATTTTGTTTAAAAAGTTGGCCAGGTCAACAATCTCAGGCTCCTGCGCCGCATTTTCCAGAACAGTTGTGCCCTCTGCCAGAGATGCCGCCATAATGATTACTTCCGTCGCACCTACGCTCGGAAAATCCAGATAAATAGTCGTGCCCTTCAAACCATCCGCCCTGGCATCAACTATTCCTCTTGCCAGCTGATTTTCATCAATGGTTGCACCCAATGCTTTCAATCCTTTAAGGTGAAGCTCCACCGGACGCTTGCCTATAGCGCATCCTCCCGGAAGCGGAATTACCGCACGTCCTGTTCTGATGAGCAGTGCTCCCAGTACCAGAATCGACGCCCGCATCATTTTTACAAGTTCATAAGGAGCCTCATAGGTTAATACATTTCCTGCCGCGATAGCTACTCTGTTCTCATCAAGCTCCGTCTCAACTTCTGCGCCGAGGCTCTCCAAAAGTCTGCACATTACATCTACATCTCTAAGTGCAGGCACATCCTCAATCACACATTTTTCTTCTGTTAAAAGTGCTGCCGCCATGATTGGCAGAACAGCGTTCTTTGATCCGCTTATTTTAACTTCTCCATGCAAAGGAGCGCTTTTCTGTACTAAGAATTTTGCCACTGTAATCCTCCGAACTATTAATCTACAACTAAATTATTATACTTCCTTACCGGTCTTTTTTCAAGAGTGATTCACAATTCTTCCAAGCCGGGGCTCAGGCATACCGGCGAAAAAAAAGAGCAATGAAATTGCTCTTGCTCTTTTCAATACGGATTACAGTGACTTCAGTTCTTCGACACACTTAGCGCATATGTTCTTTCCTTTAATCTGACGAATACCATCGGAATTTCCGCAGAACACGCATGCCGGCTGGTATTTTTTCAACATGATGGATTCACCGTCCACGTAGATTTCCAAAGGATCCTTTATCTCTATGTTTAAAGTTCTCCTTAATTCAATCGGAAGAACTATTCTTCCCAGTTCATCAACCTTACGTACAATACCAGTTGCTTTCATACCTAAACTCCTTTCATTCCCTTATCCAACAACAAACAAAACTACCCGATATAATTCTGCTCTGCAGATTGCCGTTACTCTTTCGATCCTGCATTCTTCACCGCGGCCACAGCCTTAACGACGGAAGAGATTGCAGAGAAAATGTTCTGATTGCCTTTAACAGCCTGCGAAAGTGATTCCACCGATTCGGAAACATCACCTATGATGCCGTCCACTTCCTTGCTTCTCTTGGCCGCCAGATCTGTAATCGCTGTCACATCCTCAAGAATACCATTGGTATAATTCACGGTAACGAGGAGCTTCCGCGCCAGCTGTATCAAATATATAATCAGAATCAGCAGTGCGATTCCCAGCAGAATCAAAAAAAGTGTTTTTAAATCTATCATTACATTCATATTATTGCTCCCCTCTGCAGCACCGCCGCAAACACGATAGGATAAACTGTCTGCATTTCACTAAGCAGTATTACTAGTATAATATCACATAAACTGAAAATCCTCCAATTTTTTTTGTTCATATTCTGCGTTTTTAACAATATTTTTTTCAATATACTCACTCTATTGATATTAACATCAATATTTCAAAGAACTATTGACAAAAATGAATATTCGTTATAAAAATCACGTCAGGAAATAGTGGATTACGGTAAATGGATGAAGTAAGCAAGCGCTTCAATACTTACGGACAAAAAAACGGTGAGAAAAAAGGATATTAATCTCACCGCTCATAGATTGTTTCAATTTCCCTGCTGTATTTCCCGCAGCCGTCGTAAATCGGAAGCTCCTGCATGTAATGAAGTTCTTTACCACCTCCCAGCACGCAGTGAAGCAGCACGATATTCGGCGGCTGCCCTTTTTTCGGCACAACAAATCGAATCGTTTTCGGCTCCAGTCGATATTTCCTGCAGGTTGTAAAAATATCCACCAGCCGTGAAGGCCGGTGAACCATAAAGAACTGTCCCCTGGGTCTGAGAATGCGCGACGCTGCCCTTATGAACGCCTCTAAATCAGCAGTCGTCTCATGCCGTGCGGTATATTTGCCCGCAGCTCCGCTGATGATTCCGCTGCCTTTAGCAAAATACGGCGGATTGCTGGTAACCAGATCAAATCCCCCGTTCTGCAATGCTTTCTGCCATATTGAATCCTCAATAAAACTTTTGGTCTCACGACAATCAGCAAGGTCAGCCACATCTCCGGCAAAAAAATGAATCCGCTCCTGCAAACCGTTCATGCAGCTGCTCTCTTTCGCCATGCCGATCATATCTTCGTTAAAATCCAGTCCGATTATCCGGCAGTCCGGTTTCTCTGCCTTGTGACTCAAAACAAACGGAACAATTCCCGTTCCCGTACCCAAATCGACAGCCATATCAAATCCTTCGCAGATGGATGCTGCGAAATCAGCTAAAATCACCGCATCCACACCATAGCAAAACTCTGCCGGATTCTGCAGCAGTTTTAAATTTCCAAACCCGATTTCATCCGTCCGTATTTCTGTCATATCAATCCTTCACTCATACTAACAATCAGTCTTTCATAAGTTCTTTGATTTCCTGCAGCAGCTCGCCATCGATTTCCGCCAGGTCATCATCTTTTCCCTTTTTCTTGTGACTGCCGCCGTGTTTCTTGTTGATCCGCTTGATTTCTTCCTTACTGTAGTTGTAGAATTCCGTGCTCAGCTTTTCTTCATCATTTTCATCTTTTTTGCCGTTATCCAGAACCAGCCGCGTCTTAATTACGTTTTCCAGAATATTGACATCGCTTACGATAGCCATGCCATCCGGCGTCTTGATTCTCTCTCCCACCGACGGCATGCCTTTTTTGAGATGGGTATACACTTCATTTTCGAATTTCAGGCAGCACATGAGTCGTCCGCACATACCGGATATCTTTGACGGATTGAGAGACAGATTCTGCACTTTTGCCATCTTGATGGACACAGGTTCGAAATCCGTCAGCCACGTACTGCAGCAAAGTCCTCTGCCGCAGCTTCCTACTCCGCCGATCATCTTAGCTTCATCCCGCACGCCAATCTGCCGCAGTTCTATCCGCATGCGGAATACGGAAGCCAGATCCTTGACCAATTCACGAAAGTCAATTCTGCCGTCCGCAGTGAAATAGAACACTACTTTACTGTTATCAAACGTATATTCCACATCAATCAGCTTCATTTCCAGATGATGGGCATCGATTTTCTCCTGGCACAGTTTCATGGCATGATCCTTCTTTGCCAGATTGTCCCTGTGACGTTTCTGATCCTTTTCCGTAGCGATGCGGATTATGTTCTTCAGCGGTGATACGATTTCAGAATCTTTTACCTCCGTCACATCCATGACTATCTTGCCGAATTCCTGCCCGCGGGCCGTTTCCACGATAACGTTATCACCCATCGATACATCTATTTTAGCAGGACTGAAATAATACAACTTGCCTGCATCCTTAAATTTTACTCCTACTACTTTGGCCATATCTATCCTCCAATTTTCAACATTAAATTCTTAATTGCATATGATGGCGATACACCCTGATAAATCTGCTTCCTTGCTTTCTCTATCTCATGAATTGCCGCCGCAATCTCTTCGTCTTTTAAAAGTGCTATCTCTCCCGTCTCACGAAACAGCATATTGCGGTAAATCACCTGCAAAGCGTCCAGAAATGCTTCAGCATTCTCCCGACTTTTCGTTATTTTACCGCACTTTTCCGTAATCCTGTAAAACGGAGCCCGGTCCTGCAGAAGCTGTGCCGTTTCCTCTGCGTCCTTCAGCATAAAATCATATCCTGCGCCGCCGAAATTATTGATTCGATATTTGACGCACCGCGACCGAACAGTCGGCAGCAGATTCTCGATATTTTCAGAAAGCAGAATAATCACCGATTTGCCCGGCGGCTCTTCCAGAGTCTTTAACAGACGGTTTTGTGCTCTCTGGGTCATAATGTCCGCATCCTCTATAATTACAATGTTTCGCGATCCGAACGGCATTGTTTTCAGCCGGTCCTGCATCTCAATAATGAATATATCCTTAATTGAGTTTCCATCGGCTGCAAGATAGAACAAATCTTCGTGATTGCCATGATCCACTTTATCGCAGATGCTGCACTCCCCGCAGTTTTCCCCCAGATGCTTCGGGCAGAGAATTCCCTTGACGAAGTTCTCCGCAAAAGCCTTCTTGTCAATGCAGTGATCGCCTTCGATTATGTATGCATGGGACACTCTTCCGTCCCTGACCACTCTCTCCAGGCGCTTCACCAGTATTTCATTGTCTTTTTCTGTTTCAAATTTCATAATGTCTCTTATTCGTCCAGCATCCGTTTCACGTATCCCTTAATTTCTGCAAAGATTTCTTCCACGGAACGCGTCGCATCAATACCTATTATGCGCTCTGCAAATTCACTCTCCAAAGCCTCATATCCTCGGTAAACGGCATCGTAAAAGCTCATGTTTTCAAGTTCGATTCGATCCTTTTCACGTGCCTGGATACGATTTTTGCTCATATCTGGTTTAACCTTCAAAAAGAAAGTTAAATCCGGCATGCAGTCATCAACAGCATATCCGTTTATAATCCGGACACATTCTCCAAGCCCCCTGCCGTACTGCTGATATGCAATGCTGGAATCCACGAACCTATCACAGATTACAATCTTGCCCGCTTTTACGGCAGGAGCAATCACGTCATTTACAAGCTGCGCACGGGAAGCCGCATAAAGAAGCGCTTCCGTCACGGCTGTCATTCCATCGTTTTGAGGATCTAATATCACATTGCGAATCTGCTCTCCTATATCGGTGCCGCCGGGCTCTCTGGAAAGGACCACCTCGCGGCCATCTGATTCCAGATATTCTTTTAATCTGCTTATCTGTGTTGATTTGCCGGAGCCATCCACCCCTTCAAAGGATATAAAGTAACCATTCTTCATCTTCCGGTCTCCCTGTGTCGAAGTTTTCTTTCTTTTCTGCGTGCCTTGCGGCGCTTCCTCTTGCTTTCAGGCTTTGCCGCTTTATCACGCCTGTTGGATTCAGCCGATTTCGGCCGTGCATTATGATGTCTTCGGCCTTTCCCGGACGAATATTTCTCCTTCGCATCGTATTCCCTGCGCTGAAGAGATTTTTTTTGCTGTCCTGCATTTTTTTGAAATTCGTCCAGCAATTTATTGATAAAATACCACATGAACACCGCCAGCGGAACTGCCAGTGTCAGCACTAACAAAAATTTGAAAACTGCCATACATACCTTCCTTGTATCGTTTTACTCATACAAAGCTAGTATAACATAAAAATGCAGTACAAGGAATAGCTCCCGGCACTGCATTCGGATTCTTTTCTTATTTTTCCGCTATGGTTTCATCTCCTCAATCCCATGATACAGCGGGAACTCTATAATCACCTTGAACAGATCTCCGTCAATGTGGATATTGAAACTTCCGCCCTGCAGTTCCACCAGGTTCCGTGCAATGGAAAGCCCAAGACCGCTGCCTTCCGTATGGCGGGATCTGTCACCTCGAACGAAACGTTCCATCAATTCTTCTTCCGTGATATTCAGCTCATACGCAGATGTGTTGCGATAGATAATAACTGCCTTATCATCATGCACTTCCAGCGTCTGATATACCCTCGTTCCCGGCTGGGAATACTTGCATATATTATTGAGCAGATTGTCAAAGACACGCCAAAGGCTCCGTCCGTCTGCCAGAATTTCGAGGTTTTCCTCCGGCTGAGATGAGATCATCTTCAATTCCGCAGCCTCCGTCTTTTCTTTATATTCTCCCATAACCTGCATCATCAGAACCCCAACATGACACGGAGCCTTCTCCAGCTTGACACTGCCGGTTGCTGCCTTGGATGCCTCCACCAAATCTTCCGTCAATTTCTTGAGCCGTTTTGCCTGTCTGTCCAGCACATCTATATATTCCCTTGCCTGTTCGTTATCGATATTCTCTTTTTTTAGAAAATCCACATAGTTGATAATTGACGTCAACGGCGTCTTAATATCGTGAGATACGTTGGTAATCAGCTCGTTTCGGAACCTCTCGCTCTTCATTTTCTCCTCTACAACTGCCGAAATTCCTTCACGTATATGATTAAGATTTTCCGCATGCTCAAGCAAATCCCCCCGGAGGCCCTTTGTATCAATTTGATATGAAAGATCTCCTTCTGCCATATGCCGGCCGCCTTCCTTCAGCCGCTTCACCTTCTGCGCCAGCAGAATTACAGCTATGAATACTGCACCTGTCCACAAAAGCCGGTAAAATCCATTCATGCTGCTCATGAAAAACAAATTCAAAATCAATACTGCCGCCATAACAAGCGCTGTTTTCCACACAAGCGGAAAATCGTTGAAAAATCGCTTTGCATGATTAAAAAGGCATTTCAAAAGCCCGTATACTTTGCAGAGAACAGAGCTTTTCCATAAATTATGCTCCCGCAGCTTGATGACCAAGAAAAGAACTGTTCCAAGCAGCACAGAAGTAATTACCAGCGTTCCGCCCGCCGCCGCCATGCAAAGCATATCGATATTGTTTTCATAGTTGGTGCTGAATGCCATCTCCAGCGTAAATAATATCACCGGCAAAGCTATAATCAGCACAATCTCCGCCGGAATCCTTGCAATAATCGACCGTTCTTCACGCTTGCGATGTCCTGCCATCGTCACCATGAATATAAACAGACACAGAGATGTAATGCTGCACACAGCTGCCGCGGCGATTGCTCCAATCCGAAATGTATAGATTTTCTCAAGCGAGCGATATTTCATAAATATGTCCGTCGGCAGGCTGTCGGAATCCGGGTTTTTAGTCATACATACAGTGACGGTCATATCATAATAAGCGATGGTATCTCCGATAAATTCGCTTGTTCCCTGCGCTTTTTTCATTATGTCCGGATGCATTTCCCTTACCGTTTCAGTATTAACTTTTCCCGACGAATCGGTTTCCGATTTGGTAACAGTATAAGCAAATCCATCTGCATCTCTTTCTCCGTAAAGCAGTTCGTTCTCTGTATCGGCAATACTTTTCGCAGCGTAGTTCTCCGAAGTGCTTTGTTCCACTTCTCCATTTTCATTTTCAATGGTTGTTTCCTCCGAAGAGATGGTATCAGACTCATATGTTTCAACATCATACCGAAGCTGAGAGCATGCATATAATACGGTTTCCTTGTAGATATCGTGCATACACGCATCTGTATCCTTCGTATACCACTGATTGCCGGCATTTATATAAACCATTATCCCTGAAAACACGGTCACCATCATGCACAGCAGAATCATTATATATGCGATGACCTTCGCAACAAAGCTTTCTTTCATTTTCTGCAATTTTTACACCTCACTCAATTTTATATCCCTGTCCCCAGACAACTTTTAAATGACGAGGCTGTTCCGGATTAATTTCCAGTTTTTCGCGCAGATGACGAATATGTACAGCTACGGTTCCCTCTGCACCGTAAGCTGTTTCATCCCACACCGCACGATAGATTTCAGCCGGAGAAAACACCTGTCCCGGATTTTCCAGAAAGAATTTCAGTATTCCGTATTCCTTTGGCGTCAGGCTTACCTTTTCACCCATGAGGCTCACTTCCTTAGCTGCATCATCCAGTTCAATATCCCCGATTCTGAGAATGGACTTTTTCACCGGAGCCGATCCCAGCTCCGTATACCGTCTGAGCTGAGATTTGACACGTGCCAAGAGTTCCACCGGGTTAAAAGGTTTGGTAACATAATCATCCGCACCGATGTTCAGGCCTAAGACCTTGTCCGTATCTTCGCCCTTTGCCGTCAGAAAAATGACCGGCATATTGTAATTTTCACGTATCCTGCTCAACGTCTGTATGCCGTCCGGTCCCGGCATCATTATATCCAGGAGCACCAGGTGAATTTCGTTTTCTTCCACCGCCTTAAGAGCCTGCCTGCCGTCATTTGCTTCAAACAGGCAATAGTTATCTCCCGTCAAATAAATTTTTAATGCCGCTACTATATCCGGTTCATCGTCACAGATCAATATATTATACATTTTTCTTCAACCTCCGTTATCATTATGGCACAAAACCCCTTAAGAAAAAATCCAAAGATAGTTTAAGAATTTTTTAAAAAACAAAAAGCGGCTTTCTTTCGCCGCTCTCATCTTGTTTCCATGATTATTCTTGTTTTGTTTCCGCAGCATGATTTTTCTGCTGCTTTGCTTCGTTTTTCTTCGGAAGTTTCAGCTTTTCATGAAGCAGATAATCAAGTTCTTCCTGATGTTCTTCCTTCTTTTCTTCGAGTTTGTCTATATCAACCGCAGGAATAAATTCAGCTGCTATACCGCGGCCTCTGTTCTTTATGTAAATGTATCCGATGACAGAAAATACGACCGCTCCGATAAAGTTTACGAACAAATCCTGCATTGTGTCATAAAGTCCTACATCAAGATACTGCTGCCATGTCTGTCCGTTAACCGTTACCGAGTCCACATCCACGTGAACCGGCACATTAAGTCCGTCAGGATTGATGGCTACCGAATTAAAAGACGAAATCCAGGTATCCTTCTGCATATCCGTTCCGCAGAACAAATCCATGCTGCACTCAAAAAATTCCCACAGCACGCCTACAGTCATTGAAAAGCAGAATGAAACCACCGCCACAAAAGCCGGCGACAAATTCAGCTTGACATTTTCATGTTCGTTAAGTACATCCACCAGTGCGATGCCGATGGCCGCTGCGATAAATCCGTTGGTCGTATGCAGCATATCGTCCCAGTTCGGGAACATCACATAAAAACCATGCACTTCTCCCAGAATCTCTGCCGCGAAAATGAACACTACGATGATAATCTCCAGTGCATTGGGCAGCTGCAGTGCCAGTTCCCTGGACAGTATCGTCGGCAGAAACAGCAATATCAGCGTCATGCCGCACAGCAGCACATCGTGCCAATCATGCTCCCAGACCTGCCGAATCAGAGCCACCACGACCAAAGCTCTTATAACAACGTAAACTATAAATTTTACTTTCTGCCCTCTCTCTTTTTTCATATGATTCTTTTATTTCAGATATGCTTCCAAAACAGCTGCTACAGCACTGTTCACTCTGTCCGCATATGCCTGAAATTCTTCATCCTCTTCTTCAATTTCCCCTGTAGTCTTATTATCGGCAGCCAGCGCCTCAAGCAATACCATGCTGTCGTATGCCAAAACCTTTGCAATGTCCCTGTCCTGAACAAATTTGCCTTCATCCCCCCACCTGTTTAAAACGTCTTCAAAAGCTGCCTTTTCTTCAGCAGCCGCTGCATTATACAGTTCTTCCGTTTCATCATCATTGTAGAATAATGTCGTTCTTTCCGTATAGAAAAAACGATACTTGGCGTAATGAAGCAGAAATTTTTTCAGATAGTCCTGCAAACCTGTCTTATCATCGATTGTTTCTGCAGTCTCCAAAATTGCCGTAATTTCAGGCAGCATGCGTTCATTCCAAATGCAGCGAATCAGTTCCTCCTTATTGCTGTAGTAGTAATACAGGTTTCCCGGGCTGATTTCCAGCGCTGCTGAAATCTGTACCGTGCTTACGTTTGATGCCTGCTTCTGATTAAACAATTCAATGGATCTGTCCAAAATTTTCTCTCTGGTTCTGTTGATTTTCATGTGTTTCTCCTCCCATTCTCCTTCCATATTCCCTATTATCCTCTTTTGCAAAATCCGCTTTTGCGTTCCCTATTTTATGGTAATCCAATCACCTGCCAATTCAGCTGCGGAGCCTGCGCCCGTATCCTTTTTTAATTCTATTTCACCGGATTTGAGTTTTTCATATACCGCATCATAATCTTTCTGTGTGAATTTTTCAAACCGGCCGTTGTCCATCTCCAGAGCCACGCCGTTGTTTTTTGCCGCATAGTTGAAAGCCATGCCTCCTACAAATTTATCATCGGCGTAATCCTTTATCAGATCACCGACCGCCTTCTCCAAATTCTTTTCCGCAGAAGTCAGTACCGTATTCGAAAGCTTGCTCTGATCCACATCGGACCCAATCACCTTTTTTTTGCTTTTGTCTGTTTTTTCCGCTGCTTTAATGACCGAGCTGTTCATGGAACCGCCGCTGGCGAATATCACCTGCGTCCCATCTTTATACCACGACTCTGCCGTATCCTGCACCGCATCGGACGCATCCTTTGAACCAGTATACTGATAATTCATTTCCACTTTCTGTTCCAGCTCGGCTGCCGCCGATGCCGCCCCCTGTACGAACCCATAGCCGTATCGTTTTACCGCCGGTATTTCCTGACCTCCCAAAAATCCCAGCTTCGTATAACCTTCCTTGACCGCCGCATATCCCGCCAGATACCCGGCCTCCTCTTCTGCAAAGACCATGCTGACCATATTGGACGCGGTCGCATAAGTTCCGTTTTCATCGTGAGGCACGCCGTCAATCAAAAGGAAATCCACATCCGGATACGTCGACTGTGCTGCATAAGCAGCTGTCTCAAAGCTGCTTCCCGGAAGTACGATAAACTTCGCTCCGTTATCCACAGCCTTCTGAATGGATACCAGATAATTGTCCTTTGACGGGTCTTTTGTCGTATAGTATTTGCTCGCAAGACCATTCTCATCGGCCAGACTCTTAACGCTGAGCCAGGTATCCTGATCCACGGATTCCTCTGCCATTTCCGCACCGTCTACAATCATCGCGACTTCAAAAGTATCATTCTCCGTCTTTTTTTTATCTTTACTGCCGCCGCAGGATACCAATGAGAGCACCAGTATCAATGCTGCTGCGAGCAGGAAAATCCGTTTCATCACAAAATTCCTCCTTACCGGATTATCTCCTGTATCAAAGTAGTGGATTTTACAGGATTTGAGTTTATTTTAACAGCATTTGTTACTTCTTCCAATGCTTTTTTTAATTTATTTGTATTTTTTCCATAAATTGTACAAATTGCATCACCTTTTTTGACTGAGTCTCCCACTTTCTTGTGCAGTAAAATACCGGCGGCCAGATCGATATCGTCTTCCTTGCGCTCTCTGCCCGCTCCTGTGTGCTGGGATGCCAATCCTATTTTTCTGGCATGCAGTTCTTCAACATAGCCATCGCGGTCGGCTGTCATCACCAGATTCATCTCTGCCTGAGGAAGCAGACTGAAATCTTCCGTAATCTGCGAATTGCCCCCCTGGCTTTCCACCATATCCCGGAATTTCTGCAAAGCACTTCCGTCTGCGATTTTTTCCTTCGCCATGGCGATGCCTTCTTCCGGTGTCGATGCTTTTTCCCCAAGGTATGCCATCATCCCGGCAAGAAGCGCCGAAAGCTCCGTAATGTCTTTCGGTCCTTTTCCCTGAAGCACTTCTATGGCTTCTTTTACTTCCAGCGCATTTCCTACGGCGCATCCAAGCGGCTGATTCATATCCGATATCACCGCCATCGTATTCTTGCCCTGAGCCCTGCCGATTTTGACCATGAGCTGTGCAAGCTCCTCAGCCTCTTCCTTCGTCTGCATGAAAGCACCATATCCGCATTTAACATCCAGCAGAATTGCATCTGAACCGGACGCCAGCTTTTTGCTCATGATACTTGAAGTGATGAGACTAAGGTTCTCCACCGTACCCGTCACATCCCTGAGAGCATAGATTTTTTTATCAGCCGGCGCTATATGTCCCGTCTGCCCGATTACCGCAATTCCTTTATCATTCACCTGTCTGATGAAATCCTGTTTCTCCACAGCCGTTTTAAAACCCGGAATTGCACCCAGTTTATCAATGGTTCCGCCGGTAAATCCCAGACCGCGTCCGCTCATCTTCGCCACGGGCACTCCGCATGCCGCCGCAGCCGGACCCGCGATAAGCGTCGTCTTGTCACCTACGCCGCCCGTGCTGTGTTTATCCACTTTAATACCGTGAATTTCAGAAAGATCCACCGTATCACCGGACTCCTTCATATATTTTGTCAGAAGGATAGTCTCATCCTCATTCATACCCTTAAAATAAACGGCCATGAGAAACGCAGACATTTGATAATCCGGGATATCACCTGAAGTGTAGCCATCCACCATGTATCGTATTTCTTCCGCATCCAGTTTAAAACCGTCACGTTTTTTGGTAATGATGTCAACCGTATTCATCATCAAACCTCCTGCTCCAGTATCAGCTCACGCATACTTTTTCCGGTCGGCGTTTTCTTCCTGCCTTCCGTAATGAGATCCGTTACCGTTGCCCCTATATCCGCAAAGGTATTTCTCGTGCCGAAATCATAACCTTTTTTCAGCTGTTTTCCCGTCATCAGACCGAAAATATACTCTCTCGTGTGATTCCATCCGCTGTGTATCGGGTCGTTTCCGTGATCGGAACATAAAATCAGCATATCATCCGGTTTCATAGCCCGGCATATCTCCGGCAGCCGCACGTCAAATTCTTCAATAGCTCTGCCATATCCTTCCGGATTTCTTCTATGCCCGTATTTCGAGTCAAAATCCACCAGATTTGTGAAAATAAGCCCGTCAAAATCTCTTTTTATCGCTTCTATTGTCTTCGTCACACCGTCATCGTTACTTACCGTATGTATCGATTCCGTAATTCCTTTTCCATTGAAAATATCATGAATCTTTCCTATGGCGCAGACCGTCTTTCCATCCGCACGGATAAGATCAAGCATGGTATCTTCCGGCGGCGTTACGGAATAATCACGCCGGTCGGAAGTTCGAATTCTCCGGCCATCCGGCTGCAGCACATAAGGCCTTGCAATAACCCTGCTGCAGGCGTATTCTCCGTGAAGCAGCGCACGCGCCTTTTCACAGATATCATAAAGCTCTTCAAGCGGCACCACATCGACGTTTGCCGCCACCTGAAACACACTGTCCGCTGACGTGTACACGATTACTTTACCGGTCTTTTCGTGTTCTTCACCCAGTTCTTTTATAATCTCCGTACCCGAGGCCGTGCAATTGCCCAGCCAGCCTCTTCCGATCTGCTTCGAAAATTCTTCCATCAATTCCCGAGGAAATCCGTCCGGGTATGTCTTGAACGGCTTCGCCGTATAAAGTCCTGCGATTTCCCAGTGGCCTGTGGTCGTATCCTTACCGTTGGAATGTTCCGAAAAACGCCCGTAAACACCGTACGGCCGCTCTGTTTTCAGCCTTCCGCCTGCCGCATTCTTGATATTTCCCATACCCATTTCACGCAGATTGGGAATGTGAAGCTGCGGACAGCGATCCAGAATATGTCCCAGTGTATCCGCTCCGCAATCTCCATACTTTGCAGCATCCGGCATCTCTCCCACGCCCAGACTGTCCAGCACGATAATAATAGCTCTTCGAATCATAAATACCACCCCTGCTTTCTGATATGCATCGGAATGCATTGTCTGAAGTCCAGCGAAATTAACCGGTACTCCACTCCATGATACACTCCCTGTATTGTGTTCCGAAATCCATCTTCCCCGTGCACATGCCCGTACAGCACACGCTTTACGCCGTAATCCTCAAACAGCTGCTGAAATCCCGAGAATGACGCAGCCTGTGATACCGGCGGATAATGCAGCACTCCCAGAAGCTCTGCATCATCTTCTTTCTCATAACGCTTCTGCCTGTCCTTTGCAGCCTTCTGCAAAGAGCTCTCCAGCCGCATCAGCTCTCTGCGGTAGATTTTTTTATCGTCCTCACCGAACTCATCGTTATCCGGCGTAAGCCATCCGCGTGTTCCGCAGATATATGTATCCTCTGCCAAATAAAAATCGTTCTGCAGAAACGTAATATTATCATACATTTTATTTAATTTGGTAATCCCGTTCCACCACAAGTCGTGGTTGCCCTTAATAATCACCTTTTGTCCCGGGAGTGCCGCGACCCAGTCAAGATCCGGTACAGCTTCCTCAAGCTTCAGTCCCCAGGAAATATCTCCGGCGATAATCACCGTATCTTCATCCGTTATTTTACTGCACCAGTTATTTTTAAGCCTCTGTGCATGATTATGCCATCTGGGACCGTAAATGTCCATCGGTTTTTCTACCGAAGAGGCAAAGGAAAGGTGCAGATCAGCGATCGCATAGATGCTCATGGTTTTCCTCCGTCTCATCTCCCAGTGCCGAAACGTTTTTCAGTGCCCTCTGAATGCCCCTGGTTCTTACGCCCACCAGGGTTTCCAGATCCTTCTGTGCCTGCTCCATCCTGGTCTGCGTCTTTACCAATACATTGCCGAACTTCTCAAATTCAGTTCTAACCTTCGCCAGTGTATCCCAAACCTCGCCGGATCGACGCTGCAGTGCGATGGATTTAAATCCCATCTGAAAGCTGTTAAGCATAGCGGCCATAGTGGTAGGCCCCGCAATATTAATCCGGTAATCTCTCTGCAGATTCTCTACGATGCCAAGCCGCAGAACCTCTGCGTAAAGCCCTTCAAACGGCAGAAATAAAATAGCGAATTCCGTCGTCTGAGGCGGCTGTATATACTTTGTCCGAATATCCTTTGCAGCCTTGATGACCGCATTTCTGAGATTATCTGTCGCAATCTTGATCGTCTGTCTGTCTCCCGAGTCGTAGGCATCCTGCAGGTTCAGATAAGCATCTCCCGGAAACTTCGAGTCAATCGGAAGATATACGGGTCTGTCCCCTTCTCCCGGAAATTTGACTGCATATTCTACCCGCTCGCTTCCGCCTTTTACTGCGATGTTTTCTTCGTATTGTTCCGGCGAAAGAATCTGCTGCAGAATAGCCCCCAGCTGAATTTCGCCCACAATGCCGCGGGTTTTCACATTTGAAAGAACTTTTTTAAGATCCCCCACACCTGCCGCCAGATTCTGCATCTCTCCGAGTCCGCGGGTTACCTGCTGCAGGCTTTCACTGACCTGACGGAACGATCTTCCTATTCGTTCCTCCAGCGTCTTCTGCAGTTTTTCATCTACGGTGTTTCTCATTTCCGTAAGCTGTCTGTTGTTTTCCTCCGTCATATTGGAAACTTTTTTCTCCATCGAAATACGGATGTTTTCAAGCCGCTGCTCGATATCCATGGATGTACGTGCAAACTGCTTATTCAGCTCAGCCAAACGGCGGCTCTGCATCTCCATGCTCTCCCGCTGCGACTGCGACAGCATATCACCCATATTCTTCACGCTGCTCTGAACCACGCCGACGGTCTCCTGTCTCGACCGGTACATTTCCTCGCGCAGCTCCTGCGGAAAATTACCGCCTCCCGCCATGCCGGAAGAATTCCGCGATCCCGTGCGAATCAGCAGAACTATCACCAAAACGATTAAAATCAGCAGTGCTGTAAATATTCCAATCAATAATATGTTCATATGTTCCATCCCCTGTATCTATTCAAGTCCTGTGTCATTCTCCTAGTCCAGGAACGTATACGGATTATCGTTTTCATCATATGAATAGTCCGTGTAGATAATATCAAGCTCGTGAAGTTCTTCGTTGAGCGCTTCTCTCTTTTCTTTCATAACCTTGAAAATGTCGTTATACTCGGAATACTTGAGCGGCTGTTTTTCCGCTTTTTTCTTCAATGCACCCTGAAGGCTGATATAGGCATCGCACAGCGCATTGAATTTGCGTATGCAGCTTTCGAATATACGAACCACCTCTGCCGTGTTCTTATCCGCTTTAGGAATCTGTAAATCGGTGGTGCGGATCTTCTGCGCACCCTTCTTGCAGCTTCTGAGCTTCGCAATATTTCCGTCATAATCCTTTTTCTTGAAGATGCTGCGGAATTTTGAATCCGCCATGATCTGAAGTTCAGCCTCCTTGAATTCTTCTACAACATCCACATAAAACGATTCTATTTTTTTAATCAACTGCTTTTTATATTCCATTCTAGACTCCTTTGGTTCTGATTATACTCTAACGTATTTATTTTACCACGAAATTTCCCTTTAGTACAACAGCCGGCTTACCACTTTATGTATTGTATCCATTGAAAAGCCCCTTCCTGCGAGTTTTCGGCCGATTTTGCCTTCAAGTTTTCGCTTTTCCGGGTATTCCAGCTCCCGCGGGTCCTCGCCCTGCAAAGCACTTGCAGCCGTGCTTTCCGCAATGGCCAGTGCCATATCAAACTCGTCCGGAATATCTTCCAGTTCGTCATGTGCGATTTCGATAATATCCGACGGCACACCCTTCTGCGTCAGCTCCCGCCTTATTCTTATCATGCCGCGCCCCTTTCGGCAGCCATATTCAAAATACATCCTGCTGTATTCCAAATCATCAATATAATGATATCTTTCCAGTTCTTCCACCGTTTCCAGAATCTCATTTTCCGCAAATCCCTTATCTTTTAAGTATCTGATTACTTCCAGGCGCGTCCTCGGTCTGCTGTTTAAGTACGATACCGCTTTTTCTCTTACATCCATCTCTTTCTCCTGTTCTTCAAATACCTCTCATGCGGTATTTTCCGCATATTTATCTCTGAATACAGCACGAACAGTATATGTCCCTTTCCAGCTGAAAATCCAGAAATTCCACATCATTGCGGTTCAGCACCGAAATTCGTGCCATCACATCCCGCAGACCGTTTCCGGTATACTTTGAAAATGCTTCCTTGCGCGTCCACAATTTAAAGAACTCCGGTGCTCCCAGCCTTCTCACAAGCTCCGCTTCATCCTCTGCAAAGTATCTGCCGGTGATTTTTTCGTGCTTAACCTTTATTCCATGCTGCAGATCTATACCCAGCGGTTTGTCTCCTATGAGACATACAAACAGATTTTTGCTGTGGCTGGCTGAAATATAAATATCCGGTTTATTCCGTCCGGCTGTGTTTTTTACATACGGTTTGCCGTTTTCGGTCCGCAGAATTAAAGAATCCGGTATCCCGGCTTCTGCAAGTGCATGAGAAAGCAGCCTGTCGGTCAGCGTCCTGCCTTTTAGTTCCGGGTACATATCCCGGTAGTCTTCATATATCCTGATTTCCATTTTTTCCTATATAAAAGGGCGGAACAGATATGTTCCGCCGTTCCTTTTCCCGTATTACTCTTCTTCCGCCGCCAGTCTCTCCAAAACTCGCTTGTAGCCGTCCGCACCGTACACCAGACACTTGTTGATACGGCTGATGGTAGCCGTCGACGCCTTGGTAAGCGCTTCAATCTCACTGTACGTCTTGTTTTGCGACAGCAGCTTAGCTACCTGCAGACGCTGTGCAATCGCATGAATTTCATTGACCGTGCACACATCCTCAAAAAACCGGTAACAGTCCTCTTCATCCTGAAGGAGCAGGATTGCCCGGAACAATTCGTCAATATCATCTCGTTTAAACTTGGATTCGTAAGCCATGACACGTTCCTTTCCTAATCAATCACTCTATCAAGATTTTACCATGGACTGTCGCTGAGCGTCAACCGTTACTTTAACACTATAAAGCATTCCCTTAAAACAGTCCCAAAGCTTTTTCCAGCTGCTTATCCGTCGAGGAGTTCTCTGAATTCTTCACTTCGTAATCCGGAGTTATGCCCTTATCCTGAATAGCATTGCCCTTAGGCGAGAAGTACTGCATGATGGTCAGCTTCAATGCCGATCCGTCATCAAGTTCCGCCGTCGACTGGATAACACCCTTGCCGAAAGTCGTTTCTCCCACCAGTTTGCAGCCGTTATCCTTCAGAGCTCCCGCCAATATCTCCGAGCAGCTGGCGCTGTTGCCGTTGACCAGCACCACCGTCGTCAGCTCCGTTTTGCCGTCCTTGGCCTTGTATTCCTGTTTCTTGCCGTTTTTATCTTCCACATAAGTCACGACTCCTTCATCAAGGAATTCATCTGCAATGTCAATGCACTGTTCCACAAGGCCTCCGCCATTATCACGCAGATCCAGAATCAGTCCCTTTGCACCTTTATCCTCCAGAGCTTTTAATGCTTCCGAAAAATCATCCGCAGACGAACTGATGAAACTGCTCAGCTTGATGTAACCGATATTTCCGTCCAGCATCTTATATTCCACGCTTTTTTCCACGATTTTTCTGCGGGTAATGCTTATTTCCTTTTCTTCACCGTCACGTACGTAATTGAGTTTAACCTTTGTTCCGGCTTCTCCGCGTATAGCCTTGGCCATCACATCCATATCATCATATGTCTTGCCGTCTACTTTAGTGATATAATCTCCTGACTTCAGACCTGCTTTTTCGGCCGGTGAATCCTTGGTGACACCTACAACTACGTAATTGCCGTTCTTGTCTTGAGAAAAAGTTACGCCGATGCCGGAGTATTCTCCCGTTGCAGACGACTTCCAGTTTTCATATTCATCTTCCGTCATATACGATGAATACGGATCACCCAGGCCTTCCACAAGGCCTTTGCATGCACCGTCCACCAGTTCTATCTCATCAACATCCTTGTAATAGCTGCTGTCTATCGTCTCATACAGCTGTTCCAGCTTGGCGAAGCGATTATATGTATCCTTCATCTCATCATATTCACTCTTCGACACGCTGACATAGCCCAGTGCGCCTTTGCAGACAGCCAGACATCCTCCTGCCGTCACAGCTCCGCCGACCAGAAAAGCTGCTACGAGAATGGCAATAAATTTTTCCTTTGTCAAATTTTTCATCTCATCTAATCTCCTCTATCATAAACTGTACTTTTTTTCGTCCCTGCCACTGCTGAACGTCAATGGTTCCGATAAGATTCACAGGGGCATTGCTGCAAAGTATGTTTCGCCACTCCTGAGCTTTTCGAAACAGCACGCATTCTGTCTGCGCTCCCGCCTGAGATACTGCTGTGAAGCGGGCGTGCGTTTCATCTGCCCCCATGAAGCGAATTCCCCGCAGATTTACGTCCTCCAGCAGAAAAGACGGACGCTCGTTGTCTTTGCCAAACGGTTCAAGTTTCTCCAGCATCTCTGCAAGCTCCACCGTAACCTCTGCCGGATCCAGTTTCAGATCCCAGCTTGAAGCACTGTCAAATATATGAGGATTTTTTGCTTTTAAAATGCTCATCTCCTCCTGCACAGCCTGTCTCAGCAAAGGAAGCTTTTGCTCTGCCATAAGGAAACCGCATGCACTCTTATGACCTCCGAATCGCTCAAAAAGCTGATATTTATCATCACACTTTTTTAAAACCGCATAGATATCCACGGAATCGATGCTCCTGCCCGTTCCCTTGAGAAAATCTTTACCCGATGGCGTCACAATGACAATCGGCCTGTTTTTTTCTTCTTTGATTTTACCGGCAACTATCCCGCCGACACCCTCATGGATATCTGTCATGGGCAGGACTATGAAGTCTTCATCCCGAGCTTTCTCTGCCAGGATATTCATTCCTCTTTTGTATGCATCTTCCTGCTGACGTTTTCGTTCTACATTATAGTAAATCAGCTTTTCCACCTGTTTGTCAATCGTATTCGGATCCCGGCTCATAAAAAGCTTTACCGCTTCTTCCGCTTCAGCCATCCTGCCCGCCGCATTGATATGCGGGCCGATGCCGAATGCAATGTTTTCCGAAGCGACTTTTTTTAAGGAAATACCTTCTTTCAGGCTTTTCATGGCGGGCCTCGTATCTGCATTGATTTTCATCAATCCGTATTTTACAAATGTCCGGTTTTCATCCAGCAGCGGCACTACATCGGCCACGGTTCCAACCGCGAGCAGATCCAGCACCTCGTTTAAAACACTTTTGGGAAGTCCCGTTCGTTTCTGCAGTGCCTGACACAGTTTAAACGCAACTCCGCATCCCGCTATGCCATCAAAGGGGTATGTATCCTCCCTCTGCTTAGGATTGATAACGATGCAGTCAGCCTTTTTACCGTCTATGCTGTGATGATCCGTTACAATCATCCGCATTCCCAATTCTTTGGCCAAGTCGGCTTCTTCACAGGAAACGCTGCCGCAGTCTACGGTCACAATCAGTCCAACACCCTGATCCGAAAGCTTTTGCACAGCTTTTTTGTTGAGTCCGTATCCTTCTTCTATGCGTGACGGAATGTAGTGTATGAAGTTCTTTGTCAGATGGGACAGCACCGAAGACAGAATACACACAGACGTGACGCCATCGGCATCGTAATCCCCGTAAATACAGATTTTAGTATTCTTCTTTATCTCAGATAAAAGCAAATCCACCCCTGCTTCCATATTGTAAAGCAGGAATGGATCGTAAGTTCTCTGCGGTCTGTCTGACAAAAACTCCGAAATATCTTCCTGCGCATCCAACCCTTTCTGATGAAGCAGTATCCGCAGTATTTCTTCTGTTTTTCTCATAAGCAGTCCTCTTTTGTGTTTATATAATCAATTAGTTTAAGTATGATGTAGGATTGACACGAGATCCGTTGATACGCACTTCAAAGTGAAGATGCGGGCCCGTAGATCTTCCCGTGCTTCCTACTTTTGCAATCTGCTGTCCGCGTGAAACGCTCTGCCCGGTGCTTACCAGGACCTTTGATGAATGAGCATACAGCGTCGATATACCGCCTCCATGGTCTATGATTACGTAATTTCCATAGCTGTCGCCTCTGTTTCCTGCCCAGATTACTTTGCCTGAATTGGCCGCTACAATTGCAGTTCCATACGATGCAGGTATATCAATTCCGCCATGAAATTTATATTTGCCCGTAGTCGGATGGATTCTGCCTCCGTATCCCGATGAGATAGAATAGCAGGAAGGTGCCGGCCATGCCATGATACCTCCGCTGTATTTTGAGCTGCTGCTGGAACTTCCAGATTTGCGGATGCTCGCCGTCAATGCCTGGGCATCTGCTTCCAGTTTGTCCAGCTCCTTCTGTGTTTCTTCGGAATCCGCAGCAATCTCAGCCTTTTTCTTTTCCACGCTTGCCTTATCGGCTTCAAGGCTGGATTTCTGTTCCTCCATCGTCGTTTTGGATTCGTTCAGTTCGGCCTGCAGCGTCTCGATTTCCTTTTTCTTGGCATCGATTTCATCATAAGCATCCTGCAGCTGCTCGAGCACGTCCTGATCACTGGTGTACACCTTTTCTACCAGCGACAGATTGTTGAGAAACTCCGAAAAGCTTCCGGAATCCATCAGCACATCTATAAATCCAACGCTGCCGTTCTTATACATGTTCCGAAGACGTGCATTAAGATTATCGTTCTGAGTATTCACCTTTTCCTCTGCCGCAGCCAGCTCTTCCTCCAGTGCATCCAGCTTGGTCTGTGCTTCGCTGATTGATGCTTCCAGCGTCTCTATATCCTGCTGTTTGCTGTTAATCTGCTGTTCCAGAGAATTAACCTGATCTCCAAGGCTCTTTTCTTTGCTCTTATTTTCGTTCAGTTCCTGTTGTTTATTTTTGATATTGTTGCGAATCTGACTGAGAGTAGCAGCACCGGCCAGAGACGTCTCCATAGCGAATACCAATATCATCAGAACTGCAACGATTACCGCAAAACGGCTTTTTCGTTTCAGCATAGCTTGTCTCCTGTTACATCTCATTCAATAACGTGTTCTTTGCTCTTACAAACCTATATACGGCATCGGATTTGTCCGCGATCCGTTGATGCGGACTTCGAAGTGAAGGTGATTTCCCGTCGAGCTTCCCGTCGTACCTACATTTGCAATTCTCTGCCCCTGAGATACCGTTGCACCCTTACTCACAAGCAGCTTGGAACAATGTGCATATAACGTGGAAAATCCATTTCCGTGATCTATTATGATATAATTACCGAAACTCCAGTGATATGTTGCTACGATAACCTTTCCAGACTGAGCCGCCAGAATGGCAGATCCGCCCGGTGCCGCCAAATCAACGCCGCCATGCAGCTTTTTCTTTCCTGTAATCGGATGCGTCCGATATCCGTATTTTGATGACACACTGGTATAGGAAGGTGCCGGCCACATCATCGAAATTCCGTTGTGTGTGGTGATTTTTCCCTTTGTGCTTGAGCTCGACTTGGAGCTGCTTGAACTCGAACTGCTGCTTGAACTTGACTTGGAGCCGCTTGAGCTCGAACTGCTGCTTGAACTTGATTTGGAGCTGCTTGAGCTAGAAGATGATGTTTTATTTTTAGCCTGTTCAGCCCTTATCTGTGCTTCCAGCGAATCCTCATAGGCTTCGAGTTCGCTTAACTGCTCTTCCGTTAAATCAGCTTCGGTTGCAACCTTTGCCTTCTGTTTTTCTGCCGCTGTTTTATCTTCCTTCAGCTCCGTCTTTTCTTCTTCCGCCAGTTTTTTTGACTCGTCGAGCTCTGCCTGCAGTGATTCGATTTCCTGTTTTTTACCATCTATTTCATCACAGGTTGCCTTTAATTCCTTAAGCGTATCCTTGTCCTGTGAATACACCTTCTGAACCATGTCCAGGTTGGTCAGGAATTCTGAAATGTCATCCGAATCAAACAGAACATCAAGAAACCCCACGGAGCCGTTTTTGTACATATTACGCAGCCGAGCGTTCAGGTCTTCATCCTGTTTTTCCGCTTTCGCTTCAGCCTTCTTCAGCTCTTCTTTAAGCGTGCTCATCTGTTTTTCCGCATCATTTATGGCAGATTCCAGTTTACTGATGTCGGCTTCTTTGCTGCTGATCTGCTTGTCCATAGAACTGATTTTATCGCTCAGATTCTTTTCTTCTTTTTTGCTTTTTTCCAGTTCCTGCTGTTTATTCTGAATGCTTTTTCTTACCTCACTGAGAGATGCAGCGCTTACCGCACTGGTCTCAATGCAGAAAATCAATGCAGTCAGTAATGCAACAATCACCACAAAACGGCTTCTTCTCATAAACCTTCTTCCTCCTGTCTGACCAAATCCAAAACACCTACCGTCTGTACAACGTTTTTCTTTATCTATTAATGCTATGCATCCAGGAACTTACGCATGGAAATAATACTTCCGCATGCTCCGATGCTGATTCCGAGTGCCAGGAAAATCCATGCGAAATTATAGGTCAGGAATCCCACCGGCACCATCGGCATCGACAGTACCGAAAATACCTGTGCCCCGATCACATCGATGATTTTTTTATAAAGCAGCGCAGATATCCCGACGGATATCAGCGCCGAAACAATTCCTATGATAATGCCTTCCGCCAGGAACGGACCCCTGATAAACCAGTTGGTCGCTCCTACGTATTTCATGATATTAATCTCGCTTGCCCTGTTGAATACAGTCAGCTTGATGGTATTTGATACGACCACGATAGAAACGACAATCAGGAATATCATCACGATTACCGCAGCCATCTGCACGAAGTCGGTCATTTTAAGCAGCTTATCCACCGTATCCTTATAGTACTTGACATCCTCTACGCCATCGTACTCACCGCATGTCTGCGCAATTTCATCGCCGTAATTCAAATCGCTGATCATAACGACTACAGAATTCGGCAGCGGGTTTTCATTGAGGCTGTCCAGCAGATATGCATTGTCGCCCCACCTGTTGCGGAAGTTCTCCATGGCCGCTTCCTTGCTCTTGTAATAAGCATCTTCAACGCCCTTTTCTTCCTTTACCTGCATAATTATATCATTTGCCTGTTCCTTGGTCACATCGTCATCGAGGTAAATCTCAATGGAGTCATAGTCCTGCTGAATCGTCTGAGCCGCCATATTGACATTAATCACAAGGATGAAGAATATACTCAGAATAAGCAGCATGGCTGTAATGGCAAAAATCGATGCCAGCGACATCGCTCTGTTTCGAAGAACCTGCTGAAAAGCCTGCTTCAGTGTGTAAAAGAACCGTCTCACTCTTCTTTTCCTCCTCTCCGAAACCGGGATTTCGAGCGGAAAGTTCTCACGCTCTGTATTGTATCAAAAGTCGGCTCCAAATCCTCCAGCGCCTCGGCATATCCGTACATGCCGAATTCATCACGGACAATTCTGCCTTTTTCAATAGCGATAACACGCTTTCCCATCTTGTCTACGATGTCCTTGGCGTGAGTTACCATCAGAATGGTCGTCCCGCGCTTATTAATCTGGTCCAGCAGCTGCATGATTTCCCATGCCGTATCGGGATCCAGATTTCCGGTAGGCTCATCCGCAATCAAAATCCTCGGACGGTTTACGATAGCTCTGGCAATAGCAACTCTCTGCTGTTCTCCTGCAGAAAGCTCATCCGGATATTTATTGGCCTTGGATGCAATTCCCACCATGCTCAGAACCTGAGGAACGTATTTTTTTATCAGCTTCTTCGGCTGATGAATGATTTCCATTGCAAAGGCAACGTTCTCATAGACCGTCTTCCTCGGCAGAAGGCGGAAATCCTGGAACACGATTCCGATATTTCTGCGCAGAATGGGAACCTGCCT
Organism: Bacteroidaceae bacterium; assembly: GCA_963603335.1. Classification (GTDB taxonomy): domain Bacteria; phylum Bacillota; class Clostridia; order Peptostreptococcales; family Anaerovoracaceae; genus Lentihominibacter. The sequence goes on from CAVCML010000007.1 coordinate 34,552, forward strand.
GTTTGACATGGTTGTAACTTCTCTGCCCCGCACTTTGATGCTCCCCGACGTAGCATTAATCTCCTTTAATATCAGCTTTATAAAAGTCGATTTGCCCGCGCCGCTGGGACCCACCAGAAATACGAAATCACCTTTGTTAATCCGAACGCTGACCTTCTCCAGACCGACATTCGTCTTGTAATATTTCGTAACGTTATCAAAAACGATCATTCCTTCGATGCTCCTCCCATAGTTCGTACATACTATTATATCATACAACATTCTCCGCTATTTTTCAACATTGCAAAAGGAATTGCCCCCTGAGGGAAGCCATTTTATCGAACCAGAGTGATGATTTTGTGAAGTCGGGATTTGTACATCTCTTTTTCAAAATAAAAACCTCCTTCATCTAAGGTTATAATCATAAACCCTGTTGTGAAGGAGGCATTTCTATGTTTGTTTCTCAGCTGATTCTCTAATGATTTTTCTGCTCTTTTTAGCCGATAAGCTTCTTGACTGCCGCTTCAATATCCTCTGCGGTCATGCCGTATTTTTTCTTCAATTCATCCGGTTTTCCGGATTCCCCGTAAGTATCCTTCTGTCCTACCATTGCCATCTTCACCGGACAATTCTTTACGATGACATCTGCCGCAGCACTGCCCAGACCGCCGATAATGGAATGCTCTTCCGCCGTAACAATGGCACCGGTTTCCTGAGCTGCCTTGATGAGAATTTCCTCATCAATCGGTTTTATGGTATGAATATCGATAATTCTGGCATCGATTCCGTCTTCCTTCAGCTTTTCCGCAGCTGCCATAGCTTCGCTCACCATTATTCCTGTAGCGACAATCGTAACATCCTTGCCGTCTTTTACCAGATTTCCCTTACCAAGCGTCAGCTCGTCGGAATCATCGTAGAATACAGGCACCTTTGCTCTGCCCAGACGCACGTAACACGGTCCGTCCATGGCTATCGCCTGCTCAAGCAGCTTCTTTGCAGAAACGCCGTCGGACGGATTGATTACCGTCATGCCCGGAATCGTACGCATAAGTGCGATATCTTCAAATGTCTGATGGCTTGCACCGTCCTCACCTACCGTAATTCCTGCATGCGTCGCACAGATTTTCACATTTGCTTTCGTATAACCGATAGAGTTTCGGATAATCTCAAAGGCTCTGCCTGTTGCAAACATCGCAAAAGTGCTGGCGCATACTATCTTGCCCGAAAGAGCCAGCCCTGCAGCCGCTCCGTACAGATTCTGTTCAGCGATTCCCATGTTGAAAAAACGTTCGGGATAAGCCTTTCCGAATTCCGCCGTCATCGTGGACTTCGAAAGATCGGCATCCATCACCACCAGCTGCGGATACTTTTCACCCAGCTCAACGAGAGCCTTACCGTATGCCTGTCTTGTTGCCATATTCTCTGCCATTACAGTTCACCTCCCAGTTCTGCCAGCGCCTGCTTTGTCTGTTCTTCATCCGGAGCCTTGCCGTGCCATCCTGCATTGTTTTCCATAAAGGAAACTCCCTTGCCTTTGATGGTTTCCGCCACGATCATAGTAGGTTTGCCCTTGCACGCTCTCGCCTGCTTGAAAGCGTCCAGAATCTGCTCGAAATCGTGTCCGTCAATCTGAATTACATTCCAGCCGAATGCCCGGAATTTATCGACAACCGGTTCCACCGTCATAACATCCTCATTTTTGCCGTCAATCTGCAGGCCGTTATGATCCAGTATCGCCACCATATTGTCCAGCTTGTAATGAGCCGCCGACATCAGCGCTTCCCATACGATGCCTTCCTGAATCTCGCCGTCTCCCAGCAGCACATAAATTCTGCCCGGATCGCCGTCCAGCTTATTGGCCAGCGCCATTCCGCCTGCCGCGGAAATCCCCTGTCCCAGCGAGCCTGTAGACATTTCGATTCCCGGTACTTTATGCATGTCCGGATGTCCCTGAAATTTTGAACCCAGCTTCCGCAGAGTCAGAAAATCCTCCATCGGATAATATCCTTTTACCGCCAGCGCAGAATACTGCACCGGACCTGCATGACCTTTGGAAAGTATGAACTTGTCCCGTCCCTTCATCTTGGGATTTTGTGGATCCACGTTCATTTCATCAAAGTAAAGAGCTGTAACGATATCAGCCGCCGAAAGAGAGCCGCCCGGGTGTCCGGATCCGGCATTATGGATTGCTTTTACAATGCCGCATCTCACTTCCGCTGCCGTTTTTTCCAATGATTTAATGTCCATTGCTTCCTCCATTTTTATATGGTACGTAATTCTCAAATACAACAAAATCAGCTTTGCAGATCGTGTCAGTCAAAGAAACTTTGTTTATATTTCCAGCATTATAAATATAAACCCTTACAGCGATAACTGCAAGGGTTATCCGCAAACTCGTCAGAAAAACGAAGTATCAAACTCACCTTTTGCAGATTGTCTTTTCTGCCTGAACCCGCTATAATATCTTTATTATGTTTCACGATCTGACACAAGGCAATATCACAAAATCCCTGCTGCTGTTCGCGCTTCCAATGATGGCGGGAAATCTCCTGCAGCAGTTTTATAATATCGCAGATACCATCATCGTCGGCAGAATTCTGGGCGAGAATGCACTCGCCGCAGTCGGTTCCGCCTACACGCTCATGACATTTCTGACATCGATATTCATCGGGCTCAGTCTGGGTTCGGGAGCTCTTTTCTCCATCTATCGCGGTAAGCACGATGAGGCAGCTCTGCGCAGCTCCGTTTTTCATGCATTTGTACTTATTATGAGCATAACTCTGCTGCTCAATGCATTGGTTTATATATTTTTAAATCCCATACTGACATTCCTCAGGGTGCCGGAAAACGTCCGCTGCGGCATGCGCCTGTACCTGCTCATAATCTTTGCAGGTCTCATCGCATCGGCGCTCTACAATTTCTTTGCCTGCATGCTTCGTGCACTGGGAAATTCCGCAGTACCGCTGATTTTTCTGGCGATTTCTTCGATTATCAATGTTGTACTCGACCTGCTCTTTGTTGCGGTCTTTTCATGGGGCATCGCCGGAGCTGCCGCAGCAACCGTCATAGCGCAGTACCTCTCCGCCATCGGCATAACTTTATATACGCTGCTGCGCTGCCGGCGCGTACTTCCGGCCCGCAGCGAGCTTCATTTCGACCGAAGAATTTTTATAAGCATCGGTCGTCTGTCCTCTATGACCTGCATTCAGCAGTCGGTCATGAACTTCGGTATTCTGATGGTCCAGGGACTTGTCAACAGCTTTGGCTCCACCGTCATGGCAGCATTTGCGGCAGCTGTCAAAATCGACACATTCGCATATTTGCCTGTACAGGATTTCGGCAATGCATACTCCACCTTTATCGCTCAGAACTACGGCGCCGAAAACAGAGAACGCATTCGCCGCGGCACTCGAAAAGCCTTTCTGCTGGCCATTTGTTTCTGCCTCGTAATCTCTGTCCTCGTCGTGATTTTTTCCGCTCCGCTCATGCGTATTTTTGTCAGCGCAGAGGAAGCTTCCATCATCGCATCCGGCGCAGAATATCTGCGGATTGAAGGCGCCTGCTACTGCGGTATCGGCTGTCTGTTTCTGCTCTACGGCTACTACCGCGCCGTTAATCGTGCGGAAATTTCACTTGTGCTGACCATCATTTCCCTGGGGCTGCGCGTTGCCCTCGCCTATGTGCTTTCTCCGTTTATCGGTGAAATCGGTATCTGGCTGGCCATTCCGATCGGCTGGGCTGCGGCTGATCTTACCGGTCTTTTGGTTATGCGCAGGAAGCACAGTCCGGGCTTGACTAAGCGGAATTTCCGAAGCTAATCCAGAACTTCTCTGGCACTTGCAATTGCCTGCTTCAGTGTTCCTCTGAACATATTGTCATATAATGCCGCCATAACAGATGGGGTGATTTTCATGCCGTCGCGCACCCACTGAAATGTTGCCCCGACAAATGCATTGCGATAAAAATCCGCCACCGTTTCTTTCACGTGTCTGCTTACTTCCTGCCCCGCGGTTTCGATTTCTATAAACTGCAGCGCATATGCGCCGACCACCTGCTGAACATATAATTCCAATTCTTCCTGTCTGGATGAATTATATACGTGTTCAACCATCTTTTTTTCTTTTTTTAAATACGTTAAAATATCAAGAAAGACTCCTTTCCAGTCCTCCCTGACCGAATATTTTTCAAGAACCGTATCCGCCTCTTCTTTGAAAATGTATCCCAAAAGCGCATAAATATCCTGAAAATGATAGTAAAATGTATTTCGCGTCAGGCCGCACCGGTCGGTAATATCCTTCACGGTTATCTTATCAAGCGGCCGTTCTTCAAGCAGGGAAACGGCCGCAGCCGCCAATGCTCTGCACGTTAAATTCGACATACTTCTGCTCCTTTTTCACCTTTTTAGTGCGCTTTAATTATACCTAATCAACCCGCGATATCAAACACTTTCCAAAAACTTTTTTGATTTTCTATTGACAAACTTCCTCCTAAGTCCTACCATAAGATTAAGTTAATAAACATCTTCGGGGCAGGGTGAAATTCCCGACCGGCGGTATAGTCCGCGAGCGCTGAGGCGTTGATTTGGTGAGATTCCAAAACCGACAGTACAGTCTGGATGATAGAAGATAAAATACGTGCGGCACGTATGTTTTTTGTATGCATCAGCTCTGAAGCCAATGGTTTCAGAGCTTTTTTATATCAGGCATGCGATGGGAATCCTGCATTTTTTCTGCAAAGCTTCCTGCAAAGTGCTCCGCACACCGTTTAACATGGTAAGCCTGCCCCGATTCATCCGAATCGGGGCTTTGTTTGTAACAACCTATTGTATCAACCGAAAGGAAATTGACATGAACGACAGAGACTATATGAAACTGGCCATAGAACTGGCAGTAAAAGCAACGGGACACACCAACCCCAATCCGCTCGTAGGAGCTGTAATCGTAAAGGACAATAAAATCATCGGGAAAGGATATCACGCCCGTCACGGCAGTCTTCATGCGGAGCGCGTCGCACTGGCGGAGTGCACTCAGTCTCCAAAAGGCGCGGCCATCTATGTAACGCTGGAACCCTGCTGTCACCACGGCACACAGCCTCCATGCACCGACGCTCTCATCGAAAACGGGATTAAACGCGTAATCATCGGATCCCGCGTTCCCAATCCGCTGGTATCGGGCAAGGGGGTCCGCATTCTTCGAGATCACGGAATTGAAGTCATAGAGGACTTCATGCGGGAAGAATGCGATGCGATAAACACGATATTTTTCCATTATATTCAGACTGAGCGACCTTATGTTACGCTGAAATACGCTATGACCTTGGACGGCAAAATTGCGACAGCAGCCGGAGCTTCCCGCTGGATTACCGGTGAAAAAGCCCGTGAAAACGTCCATATGGACAGAAACCGGCACGCGGCCATTCTGGTGGGAATCGGCACGGTGCTGGCAGACGATCCCCTGCTCAACTGCAGAATCGAAGGCGGCAAGGATCCGGTTCGCATAATCTGCGATACGCATCTGCGGATTCCGCTCGATTCACAGATTGTCCGCACAGCAAATGAAATTCCGACGATTATCGCAGTCGGAGAGGATTTTATGCAGGAGGATTCACTTACCTCCAAGGCGTCATCCCTTCAGGCTGCAGGCATCCGCATTCTTCCTCTGCCGCTTCAGAACGGCTGCGTGGATCTGAATGCCTTAACGGAAGCTCTCGGAAAAGAAAAAATCGACAGTATCTTCATCGAAGGAGGCAGCCGGATTGCATGGTCTGCTCTATCCTGCGGAATCGTCAATAAAATACAATCCTATATCGCTCCGAAAATTTTCGGCGGTCAGAATGCCCCCGGTCCCGTCGGCGGCGGCGGCGTTAAGCTTCCCTCAGAAGCCTTTGCACTGGGCACGCCTGAAATCAAACTGCTGGATGATGACATCCTCATAGAAAGCGAGGTGATTCCTTGTTCACAGGCATCATCGAAGAAATAGGAACAATTAAAAGCGTTAAACGCGGATCGGCTTCTGCCATTCTCACCATCGCAGCATCTGCGGTTCTGGAAGATGTTCATCTGGGCGACAGCATTGCCGTCAACGGCGTCTGCCTGACGGTGACCGGCTTCGGCAGGAACCTATTCACTGCCGATGTGATGCATGAGACCCTGAACAGATCTTCGCTCGGCACGCTCCGCCCCGGCAGTCATGTCAACCTCGAACGAGCCATGAAGGCTGACGGCAGATTCGGCGGTCATATCGTATCGGGACATATTGACGGAACGGGAACCATAACAGATATACGCCGGGATGACAATGCCATCTGGTACACAATCAAGACGCCGCCGGAACTGATGCGCTTCATCATTGAAAAAGGCTCCATCGCCATCGACGGCATCAGTCTGACGGTAGCGGCGGAACAGAAAGACCGCTTCCGGGTTTCCATCATCCCGCATACCGCCGCCGAAACCATTCTTTCCGAAAAGAAAAACGGCGATATCGTGAATCTTGAAAACGACTGTATCGGCAAATACGCTGCGAAACTTTTGCAGCCATATCAAGGCACCGCAAACGAACAAACCGGCAGCTCCGGAAGCGGCAGCAGCGCCCAAACGGCAAGCAATATTACGGCAGAATTTTTATTGAAAAACGGATTTTAGATATCAAACGACCACAGGAGGTATTACACTATGTTCACATTCAACACCATCGAAGAAGCTTTGGAGGATTTGCGCCAAGGCAGAATTATCCTGGTAACAGACGATGAAAACCGCGAAAATGAAGGCGATATGATCTGTGCCGCGGAATTTGCGACAACCGAAAACGTCAATCTGATGGCAAGCGAGGCCAAAGGTCTGATCTGCATGCCGATGAGCGCAGAGTTCTGTATGAAGCTTCAGTTTCCGCAGATGGTCAGCGAGAACACCGATAATCACGAGACGGCTTTTACCGTTTCTATCGACCACGTAAACACCACCACCGGCATATCCGCCGAAGAACGCGGCATGACCGCCAGAGCATGCGTGGATGAAAATTCCAAACCTCAGGACTTCCGCCGTCCCGGCCACATGTTTCCGCTGAAAGCCAAAAAAAACGGCGTGCTTGAACGAAACGGCCACACGGAAGCCACCGTTGATCTGCTGCGCCTGGCAGGCCTTAAAGAATGCGGTCTGTGCTGTGAAGTGATGCGTGCCGACGGCACAATGATGCGGACACCCGAGCTTATCGAGCTGGCGGAAAAATACGATATGAAATTTATAACAATAAAACAGCTGCAGGAGTACCGCAAACGCCATGAAAAACTGGTGGACTGTGAAGCAGTCGTCAATCTGCCGACCAAATACGGCGACTTCAAGGCCTACGGCTACGTAAACCGTCTTAACGGCGAACATCACATCGCCCTTGTCAAAGGTGACATCGGTGACGGCAGAAATCTCCTCTGCAGAGTACACAGCGAATGCATGACCGGCGACACATTCGGTTCGCTTCGCTGCGACTGCGGTGACCAGCTGGCGGCAGCCATGAGGCAAATTGAAGAGGAAGGGCGCGGCATCCTTCTTTATATGCGGCAGGAAGGCAGAGGCATCGGGCTGATCAACAAACTGAAAGCCTATGAGCTTCAGGAAAAAGGACTGGATACCCTGGAGGCCAACATTGCTCTGGGGTTTGCGGGGGATCTGCGTGAATATTACATAGGCGCGCAGATTCTCAAAGATCTCGGTGCAAAGGAGCTGCGGCTTCTGACCAACAATCCGGACAAAATTTATCAGCTCTCTGATTTCGGTATGGAAATCACCGAGCGCATCCCTATCCAGATTAAAGCCAATAAAAACGACCTTATTTACCTGCGGACCAAAAAAATCCGCATGGGACACCTGCTGGAAGGTATGTAGCCGCTGCTGCAGAATTCCGGCTCTGCAGACCGTAAATCACTGAAAAAAAGAAAGGATATAAAATCATGAAAGTATATGAAGGAAATTTAGTATCGGAAAAAATCAGAATCGGCATCATCGCAGCGCGTTTCAATGAGTTCATCACATCAAAGCTTCTCTCCGGTGCGCTGGATACTCTGAAACGCCACAACGTGCAGGATGAAGACATCCACGTGGCATGGGTACCGGGGGCTTTTGAGATTCCGCTCATCGCTTCCAAGATGGCTGAAAGCGGAAAATACGACGCAGTCATATGTCTCGGCGCCGTAATACGCGGTGCAACAAGCCACTACGACTATGTGTGCAATGAAGTTTCAAAAGGCATCGCTCAGGTTTCCCTCTCCACCGGCATTCCTGTAATGTTCGGCGTTGTAACGACGGAAAACATCGAGCAGGCCATCGAACGCGCCGGCACAAAGGCCGGAAACAAGGGTTCCGACTGTGCGGAAGGCGCTATCGAAATGGTCAATCTGATCCGGGAGATGGCATAACCTTAAATCCTCAAAAACGCAAAAATGCCGCTTCGGCCAGCCTGCACCTTTGCAGACGCCGAAACGGCATTTTTTATTCTATTATGATACCGCCTTTTCTGTTTTTGCCATATCCCAGTACTTCTTCTCCCGAACGACCGTGATCAGGCTGACTGCCACGCCGACAGCCGCAAGCATGCTGGTCAGAGAATTGGACACCAGCGGATTCTTGCCCTGATCCAAGGTGACTTTCAGCGTCTTTTCCCCACCCGTCGCAGCTGTTTTCGTAAATTCCTCCGGAATGGTGAAAATCGCGTAATATGTTCCATCATCTAACGCATCCTGCACTTCCTGTTTTGACTTCAAAACATCCCAGTCCAGCGCCTTGTTGCCGCTCTTGGTGATCTGTTTTACCATGGTTTCTCCGGCATTGACCGTCCCGTTTGGCGTCTGCATGCCTTCATCCTGCGAGAACACCGCCACCGGAATGTCCTTCACCTCCATGCTCAGCATCGGGAATATGATGACCGTCACCAGCAACAGCGCCAGCAGTAAAGCTCCCACAGGAGCCAGATATTTTTTCTTTGACTGTTCCATAATTGTTACCTCCTGTCCCCTATTGTAGGCAGGACTTTCTCCCAATTCAATGAACAGATTTCCCCCGTTTGTTGAGTTTGCTCAACACGTTGTTGAATAAGAAGCTCCGATGCGGTATCATACTTTTAACGATACGAAACAGTCTGCAAAGGCCTTTGCAGAGGAAAGGGTTTGACGATGAACAAGAACGAGCAGCGCGCCGCGGAAACGAAGAAAAACCTGCAGGAGGCCTTCCTGAAACTCTATGAAACCAAAGAAATCAGCCAGATCACCATACGGGAGATCACCGACCTGGCCGGGTACAACCGCGGGACATTTCAGCCGCCCGCAAAACCCTAGACCGGCTGATAAAACAGCCCGTGGTTATTGCAGTACCAAAGCAGCTTGCCGTGTGCCATCCGCGGCAGCCTGGTCTGCAGATTCCACTCCGGATACTGCCTGCGCAGCACCATGCTGTCCCCCGTCAAAAGCGCCACGAACATGATGTGATGCTCCTTGGTCATCTCGTGCTCCGACGATACAAAATATTCATTCTCGATCAATTCTACCTTAAGTTTTTTATCCGCCTCAGCCTTCACCGGCTCCAACGCTTCAAGCAGCTTCCCGCAGCAGAAAATCTGCGCATCCTCCGCCGCCGTCACCAGATTGCCGCACTGAGGACAGACATAAAATTTTAAATTCTTCATATTGCCTCCTGTTCTGTCATTGGTGTCGATCTCGCCCCGGAGCAGATCCTCCAGGCGAACATCCAGCACCTGCGCAATGTCAGGAAGCAGCGCAAGATCCGGAAACCCGCCGCCCCGCTCCCACTTGGAAACGGTCTTGTCGCTGATGAACAGCCGCTCCGCCAGCTGCTTCTGGGTCATATTTCTTGCCGTTCGCAATTCATAAATGAGATTTCCGATTTTCGATGCGTCCATCTCTCCTGCCTCCTGTCAAATCTATTCTTCCTGCAAAGACCACTCACCAAACTATTGCGCTCCGCCTTTGCAAAATTATCCTAACAGAAAAAACAGGCTATGACAATCTATGCTGAGTAGAGTGGCTAAACGGTTTCCTTTTTCTAACACTTTCTTTGCAAAACATCCTCAATATACGTCCGCAGCCCTTCTACCGACGAGAACTCATACGCCGCATTTTTCTCTATATAATAGGCTTCTATGCTTTCCATGGTTATCGTCTCATTGGATGGAATATCATTGCCATATCCTTTTCTGGCACTGCTCCATGGACGTTCCACATGCGTGATTTTCTCCAGAACTTTCCCACTATACAGCCCAAAAGAATCCGCTACCAGATCGATCACTCTGCGTTCATCCTCGCTCAGCTGATTTTCTGCGCTCTCAAAAATGACGAATCGTTCGTCCTCAATGGGATTGTATTTAAAATCCCGAAACATGTTGTAGACTTTCGGATAAACTGGCCCATGCACCCATGCCTGACAATTTTCCGAAAACATGCTCTTTCCATTTAACGCAAACGAAACCCCCTGTGTAAAATAAAGCAATTTTTGAAGCATAAGCGGTGTAACTTCCTCCATTCTCTTAAAGATATACGAAATCACCCGTAACATCTGATCCGACACAGCGAATATACTTTCCAGCTGAATCGCAGCATTGATAGCTTTATTGTATGCCGCAGGTGCAATCCGCTCTTTGTTCTCGTTCAGTTTTTTTTTCATATACGCTGGCGACGTTAACGCGGCTTTTATTACATCCGAGTATTCTTTCGATGGAATTTGCCCGGAAAGGTATCTCGTAATCGTAATCTCCCCAAATCCCAAAGCCAGCGATAGCGGTCCCTTCCCGATTTTATACAGTTTCATTAGTTTTTCAATATCTTCTTCTGAAACGATTCCCTCATAAGCTCGATATTGCGCATCCATTTCGCGGATATTCTCATCAAACAAGCCGGGAAGATTCATTTCTTCCCCACACTCATTGCACACAGCAACCGTAAGGTGAAACGTATAATCCCTTTCTTTTATCATTTTAACAATATCCCGTTTCTGCAAAGTGTACTCCGTGTTCTTTCTGCACGCTGTGCAAAAATCCATTTTATCTCCTTTTTCCAACATAACTCTCCCTCTTTTCTCACTGTTTAAAGTAATATTTTATTGGATATTTTTGCTCATGTAATGAAACAAGGATTACATAGCAGTCTTCCAACTTGACGTAATCCAGAAATAAATTAAGATTATCGAGCCTTCGAGAATTGCGTTCAATTCTATATTGGCCCTTTTGAATAGAATCCTTGACCTCTGTGAGATATAATTCAATATCATTTTTCGTAATCTCCAATCACTACAGCCCCTTTCTTAAATCAATGATCTCTTTTTTAATATCCCTATCATTATTATATTGTATGATATGATTTTGTCAATATCCTATCATTGATTTTGTGCGAAAAAACTGCACCCAGACAGACCCTCAAATCCATCCAGATGCAGTTATTCTTTTTAATGCTTTTCTATTCCTTGCAATATCCCACGTCACTCACCATCATTTCTGATCCAGATAGCCTACCGCAGATAACGCCGCCACATTGCCCTGACCGGCGGCTTTCACATACTGATACGGTTTGCCGGTAATATCACCACAGGCGAAGCAGCCTGGAACGCTGGTTTCCATCTGCAGATTTACCTTGACGTGTTCGCCATCCATTTCGATGCCCGGAATCAGCTGCTTGGCAGGAACGCTGCTGCGCAGCACAAAAATTCCGTCCGCCGGATATGCACTTTCCGCCGTCTGCACCGCCAGCTGTCCCTGCTGCAGTGCGACCGCCGACAACGCCTCGCCAGAAGTCAGAGTCTTTGCAGAAGACTTTGCAGAATCAGCCTGATTGAGAGACAAAACTTCCTCAGCAGCCTCCTTGTTGAGGATCGCCTGCGGCGTCTGCGGCAAGACCTTTACAGATTCCGCTACCTTCGGCTCATCGCGATACACCGGGAAGTACTTGACTTCCGCCGCCACCTCCGACAGGAAATTCACATCTTCCTCCGCTTCCGGGCTGTAGCCGATCACCGCCACCGAACGTCCACGATAAAGTGGCGCATCGCAGGTCGCGCAATAGCTGACGCCGCGGCCCACCAGTTCTTCTTCCCCCGGCAGCAGCTTGCCCTGCACCATGCCGGACGCCAGGATCACCGACCGCGCCTGATACATTTCATTCTTCATGGTCTGCAACGCGAAAGTTTCTCCCATCGAATACACCGCGTTGATCTTTTCTTCCGTGATCTCGATTCCCATCTTGTCCAGATGTGCCGCAAAGGCGTCGCAAAGCTCTACCCCACTGCTCTCGGGAAGTCCCGGGTAGTTCTGGATCAGGTGCGCCTTGCGTATCTTGTCGCTCAGCTCCCTGCTCCCGAACAGGACGATCTTCTTATTTCGAATGATTGCTGTAATGGCCGCCGAAACCCCGGCCGGCCCCGTGCCGATAATGGCGATATCATAGGTTTCCATAATATGCATTCCTTTACTTTTCACTTTCAGCCGCTGCAAAACAGCGGTTTGTATTACTTTGCTCTGCTCTCACAGTAAATGCATCTGTACACTCTCTTCTCCCTGTCAGTCAGCTTGAAGACGTGCGGCAGTTCCTGCTCCGTGGTGGTAATGCACCTCGGGTTCTTGCACTGAATCACATTGGTGATCTCTTCCGGAAGGTCTATATGTGTTCGTTTCGCCAGTTCTCCGCCCTTGATGATATTGACCGTGATTCCCGGATCCACATATCCGATGGCATCCAGATCGATGTCGATAATCCTGTCGATTTTAATGATGTCCTTACGTCCCATCTTGCCGCTGTCGGCATTCTTTATCAGTGCCACCTGGCAATCCAGATTATCCAGTCCCAAAATCCCGTAAAGCTCCATGCCGCGACCGGCCTTAATATGATCTAGCACTATACCGTCTTCGATTTTTCCTATAATCATCTATTCCACCTCCAGAAGCTTTAGAATCAGCGCCATGCGAATATATTTACCGTTGCGTACCTGCTCAAAATACTTTGCACGCGGATCGTCATCCACCGCCGTGGAAATCTCGTTGACACGCGGCAGCGGATGCAGAATGCTCAATGTATCCTTTGCAGTAACCAGTTTATCCGGTGTCAGTACATAGCTGTCCTTCAGTCGGATGTAGTCCTGTTCATTGAAAAAGCGCTCGCGCTGAACTCTCGTCATATAGAGAATATCCAGCTGCGGCATAGCCGCTTCCAGATCGGTTGTTTCCACATATTCAATATCTTTCTTATCCAGAATATCTTCCTTCAGATATTCCGGCAGACGCAGCTCATCCGGGGAAATGAAGATAAATTTTACGTTTTCGTAGCGGGACATAGCCGCCAGCAATGAGTGAACCGTTCGTCCGAATTTCAGATCACCGCAGAATCCTACGGTCAGATTATTAAAGCTGCCTTTTTCGCGCTTGATGGTCAAAAGATCGGTCAATGTCTGAGTCGGATGGTTATGCCCGCCGTCGCCCGCATTTATAATAGGCACGGTGGATTTGCGGCATGCCACCATCGGTGCTCCCTCCTTCGGGTGACGCATGGCAATGATGTCAACGTATGCTCCTACCGTCCGAATTGTATCCGACACGCTTTCGCCCTTTGCAGCAGAGGAGCTCTGTGCCTCGGAAAACCCGATTACATTACCGCCCAGTTCGTACATGGCCGCTTCAAAACTCAGGCGCGTCCTGGTGGATGGTTCAAAGAACAGAGTCGCCAGCTTTTTTCTCCTGCATTTTTCCGCATATTTATCCGGGTTGGCGATAATATCATTTGCCACATCAATCATTTCATCGATTTCTTCCGTCGTCAGCTGCATGATGTCAATCAGATGTTTCATCGTTTACGTTACCCCCTTATCCAGCTTTCATCCTGCGGATTGCTGCGGAATGCCAGCAGCCGCTTTACATCCTCCTGTTTTATATAGCCTGTATCCGCTGCCACCTGCACGATGGTATCAAAATCCGAAAGGCTGAAATTCTTTACATTTGCAGAAGCCATACGTTCCAGACCTTTCTCCATGCCGTATGTAAAAATGCTGACAATGCCCAGCACCTCTGCACCTGCTTCCCGCAGTGCTTCAACGACTTCTATGGCACTTCCGCCCGTAGAAATCAAATCCTCAACAACGACTGTCTTCTGACCCGGCAGCAACTTGCCCTCGATTCTGTTTCCTCTGCCGTGATCCTTATTTCCGGAACGCACGTAACCCATCGGCATATCCAGAATACTCGCAGCGATTGCCGCATGAGCAATACCTGCCGTGCTGGTTCCCATCAGCACCTCCGCCTCCGGGTATTCTTCCTTTATCACGTCGGCGATAGCCTGTTCCACCTTGTCACGAACCTTCGGTGCCGTCAAAATCAGGCGGTTGTCGCAGTAAATCGGGCTCTTGATGCCGCTTGCCCACGTAAATGGATTCTCGGGGCGCAGGAAGACAGCTTCAATATCCAGTAAACCCTTTGCAATTTCCTTCTTTAATTTCATTCTCTTATCTTCGTTCATGTCACTTTCCTCTCCCTATAAAAACTCCGCAAGACACCGTTCATAAGCTGCAAGCGGATCCGATGTTCCCGTTATGCTCCGACCTACCACGATGTAGTCAGAGCCTAATTCCTTCGCTCTTGCAGGTGTTGTCACCCTGCTCTGATCGCCCTTTGCATCGTCTGCAAAGCGCACGCCCGGCGTTACCGTAATAAAATCTTCTCCGCAGATGCCATGGACTTTTTCCGATTCGAGCGGTGAACACACCACACCATCAAGCCCTGCCAGCTTCGCATTGTACGCATAATGTCCTACCACTTTTTCCATCTCTTCTTCAATCAGAAGATCGTCTTCCATCTGTTCCTGAGACGTGGAAGTCAGCTGTGTTACAGCGATTAAAAGCGGGCGGGTGCCGTCATCTCTCTGCAGTCCTTCAAGTGCAGCCTCCATCATCGCTATCGTGCCACCTGCGTGCACATTGCACATATCGATATCCATGCCGGACAGAACACGCATCGCCTTTTTTACCGTGTTTGGAATGTCGTGAAGCTTCAGATCCAGGAATACCTTGTGTCCTCGCTCTTTCAGTTCCTGCACGATGGCAGGTCCCTCTGCATAGTACAGCTCCATGCCGATTTTCACATACGGCCGGCGATCTCCGAATTTTTCCAGAAATGTCATCGTCTCTTCTTTGCTGCTGAAATCGCAAGCAATGATTACATCTTTACCCATTGTGCGCACCTCCGATTATATCCTTTAACTCTGTAATTCCATACTTTTTCATCACATCCGGCAGCTCCCGGATTACATTTCGGCAGACATACGGATCCACCAGATTAGCCGCTCCGATCTGTACCGCACACGCTCCCGCCAGCATCATTTCGATAACCTGCTGCGCCGTTGAAATTCCGCCTATGCCAATCACCGGAATTTTTACCGCTTCATAAACCTGATACACCATCCGCAGCGCCACCGGAAAAATCGCCGGTCCCGAAAATCCGCCCATCCTGTTGGCAATCACCGGCTTTTTCGTCTTTAAATCAATCCGCATACCGAGCAGTGTGTTGACCAGAGATATTCCATCCGCTCCTGCATCCTCGCAGGCCTCCGCCATCTTTGTAATATCCGTCACATTAGGCGAAAGCTTCGCGATAACGGGTTTCTTAACCGCATCTTTTACTGCCCGGATTACCGATGCCGCCGCATCCGGATCCGTCCCGAATGCGATACCACCGTGGCGCACATTCGGACATGAAATATTCACCTCAATCCAACCGATCTGATCGGAAGAATCCAATCTCCGAGCCACTTCCGCATATTCTTCCACAGAAAATCCACCGATGTTGGCCATGACTTTTTTGTCAAAAATCGTCGCCAGATAAGGCAGTTCTTCTTCTATTACCTTCTCCACTCCCGGGTTCTGCAGGCCTATGGAATTAATCATTCCGGCCTCGCACTCGGCGATGCGCGGCGTCGGGTTGCCGAACCGCGGCTCCAAAGTCGTTCCTTTAAACGAAAAGCTTCCCAGACAGTTGATGTCATAAAGCTCCGCAAATTCACGGCCGTATCCGAACGTTCCGCTGGCCGCCATCACCGGATTATCCAGTTTAATCCCGCAAAGCTCCGTTTGCAGCATATCAGCCTTTATCTCTACCACAGGATCTCACTCCTTTCAAGCACCGGACCATCTTTGCAGATCCGTTTTGTTCCGTATTTTGTCTCACAAGAACATCCCATGCAGGCTCCGAAGCCGCATCCCATTCTCTCTTCAAAGCTCATCTGTCCTTCCAGCCCTTCCGGAAGTTCTTTATCAAGCGCCCGAAGCATCGGTTCCGGACCGCATGTATAGAAGAAAGTCACGGGCTCGGAAACGCTTTGCAGCAGATCCGTCACAAATCCTTTCTTTCCGATGCTTCCGTCGGCGGAAGCCACCAGCACCTCTGCACCCAGCTTCTCAAATTCATCCATGTAGAACGCATCGCGCTCCGTATTAAAGCCAAGAATCACGGTCGGCCGCACTCCCTGCTCCATCAGTTTTCTGCAAAGCCCGTACATCGGGGGCACACCCACACCACCGCCGATTAAGAGCGGTTTCTTTCCGGCTTTCTGCGATGCAAAGCCGTTTCCCAGCGCACTCAAGGCGTTCAGGCATCGTCCCTGCTCATATGTTTTCAGAATTTCCGTTCCCTTGCCGACTACTTTATAAATTACAGTAACCGTCGTTTCCGTCCAGTCGCATATGGAAATCGGTCTGCGTAAAAACATGCCGTCAATCCTTATATTTATAAAC
>CAVCML010000008.1:0-3121 GCA_963603335.1 Bacteroidaceae bacterium
GGAAGAGGATGTTCCTGCAGTCCCTGTCTGTGCCGCGCCGGAACGAACAAACTGCAATCCCTTCGCTTCCTGCACCTTCGTAAATGCCGGATCGATGTAAAAGATTTTTTCCGGCGGATAATTTCCTCCTGAAGTCGCCAGTACCCAGGCTCCTCTGCTGTTCTTCTTCCATCCGTTGCCCTGCGCTCTGCCGCGCCCCGCAGAAATATGAAAGTGATACCCTGTTGCCCTGCCGTCGTTTCCTTCCAGGAACATGTCAGTTCCCTGACGAAACACCTGCCCTGCCTTCAGCTTTCCCAGAGTGTCATCGTTGGGATGAATCACCATAATCGTCACATAATCCGTAAAACCAGGCGTCTGCACAGGCGCCTGAGACTGGATCCATATGGTATTCGTACCTTTGCCGCCGACTCCATAAATACGCTTGATGCTGCAGTCAAAGGGGGCATGGAAATAACTTCTGCCCGCAGTACCGCAGTTATCATCGATGGGATAGTCCCGCGGGCTGCCGTTATAGTTCTTGCTGTGACTATATGTGCCTGTATAGCTTTGCGTAATGTTCATCGTTTTTACGGGATATTTGCATTGCTGCATGATGGATTTCCTCCTTTTTCTTCGAACTGCTTATTGAACATAGCTGCATATGCGCTGAAATATTCGGCTTCCCGTTCGGTGTTTTCCTGCACATCTTCCTCTGATTGGAATATCTGAACCGGTTTCTCGGGGTACTGTGCATTTTCACCGAAGGCTGCACTAAGACTGCAGCCCGCATACATCCCATTGACCCAACCTGCGATATTGATAAACTCAAGCTGCTCCTTCTGCCTGCTTTCATACGCCTTTAAAAACGGCTCCAGCTTTTTCGGCGTAAGCCGCCAGAAAAGCGCATAGTCTACCCCTATCTGCAAAGCGCTCGGTAAATACACCTCATAAATCAGCTCCCTGATGCTTTCGCATTCTGTTATACCGTTTTTTCTCCGCTCGTTTCCGTGCTCGCAGCATTCCCCTTCTCCCGGCTCTTTTGGAGAGCGCGAAAAAAACCGCTCTCGTTTACCGCCTTATTGATGCTTTCCATGAGAGGATCCAGACTGCCGCCGCCGGCCAGATGCTGTTCAATTTCCATACCTGCCTTTTCCATGTCATCATCCATGGCGAGTGCTAAGAATCCTCTGACCGTCGTTAAGACTTTCTGATCCATTTCCGTTAAAGACACACCTATGTCTTCCAGCTTGCACATGGTATTAAAATTCAGTTCAGGCATTGTATATTCAGTTCCGTTGATTTTCATAATTTCCTCCGATTGTTCTCCTTCACTGCCGCCATCCTGACAGCAGTTTTGTAACTTCATAACGGAGAAAAGGGCTCAATGCCCTTTTCCCCTGAAATGTCAGGCATTAGCCTTGCCAGGCTTATGCAGTCTTTTCGATTTTTGAAGACGGTGTAACAACAATCTTCATGTCGATAGCTGCGTTTACTGCGCCTGCTGCAATCAGAGCGCTGTGCTGGCCGGTCATGGAGTAGTTCACGCCGCTGATCTTGATTACATAAGTCAGCTCTTCGTTTTCGCAGGCTGTCAGTTCTGCGAACTGTGCTTCATCGTAGTTCGCAACAAATTCCATAGCGCCCATTCCCTTAACGCCGGGAATGAACTTCTGTACGTCATCTGCCAGAGACGTCACGTCGATTGCTGCCGGTGCTGCTCCCAGATCCGGGAAAGACTTGATTTTTACTTCGATTTCACTGTTGTCGCTCTTCTTAACTGTTAAAACGGTTCCTTTTGTGCTGATTGCCATTGTTTTTTCCTCCTAAATTTCCTGTTGTTTGATTTTTACGATTTCCTTTGCCAAAGCTATTTTTTCTTCCCTGCTGGGACATGAGATCCTGCAGACAATTCCCTCGTATTCTTTTTTTTGGAATCCCGCCTCTACGAAAATCTCTTTTAAATCCAGCATGGTTTTCGCTTCTGCAAATCTCGACTCAAATTTCCGTAAGCGTTGATTTTCCACCGTTAATGCCTTATTCTCCTCACGCAGCGCTTTGACTTTTTCATTGACTTCATCAAAGCGCTTTTTCGGAATCAGAATTTCTTTACTTTCTTCGTTCAAGTCTGTATCCTCCCTTCATTTGTTTTCCCTGTCTGTCAGGTGTGAGATCTAAAAAAGTCCTGGACTGCGCAGCCTTGCTGACTGCCCGGCTTTTTTATGCGAGTTCTGTAAGTTCGATGTTCTGATCTGTTTTAATGAGATACACGGTCGTGTCCCGGCGTATACCGGCTGTGCTGTCATATAAAGCAATCTTCATATCCAGAACATTCCAGCCATCGTTGAGATACTGATTCAGCTGTTCTTCCACGTACTCGCAATCTCCGTAAATACATTTTGTTTCTACCATCGTTTCCTCCTTTTGCTTTAATTACAATGCGTGGATGAGCGGCAGCAGCTAACTGCTCCATAAGGCTTTGATCCGTATTTCTGCGAAAGCTCCTTCTCCGACCCCGTCCGAGGCGCCCAATGCTGTGAAGCGTTCAAGACGCAAGTATCATGATTACCTGCGCAGATCATCGCCATAAAAACCGCCATGGTCTCTATTTCGCACAGTAGTGTTGCAGCCAGTCCATAGACTCTTCAGCTGCCTTTCTCGCAAAGCGCACTCATGCATCGGCTCCATGTGCAGGGAACGTACCCATCCTCGCTATGAAATTGTCAAAGTTCTGTTTCTCGAAGGCTTCTTGAAACGGTGTTCCTTTGTCCTTCATCTTTGTAAATAGAATTTTCGGCAGATTCACCTGAAAGAATTTGAAATTTTTTGAAAAAAATAAAAAATGGAGATTGCAATGTTCTCATATTGCAATCTCCCTAAGGATAGCCGGGAATATAATGTTGTTTAGATATGTGCAACTTCACATAATTTTATTCCTACACATGCAGCTGGCTCATGCCCGTCTGCTTCACGATATCGTTATGATAACGGATTACCTGTTTCCCGATTTCTCTTCCATCCAGATAGTTGTTGATATGGAATGTGAAGCTGCCGCCATCTCCGCCGCTCACAGCACTCTTCACCGCCTCGAATACGCCCCGCGATACAGCTTCTACAATCTGTCCGTTATTCATAACAGCGC
>CAVCML010000009.1:0-3948 GCA_963603335.1 Bacteroidaceae bacterium
CGTTTCCGGCTCTGATTGGTCTGCAGTCAATAACCTCAACAAATATTTTGCGGCCTGCAGTCTTTACCGCTACGGCCATCGTTACGTTTGTTCCGTCATGTCCGTATTTTATTGCCGCATATGGTTCACCTGTGAGCTTTGGCATCCGCTTCACAGCGATTTCATTCCATTCTCTTTCGGTGATTGCTGATTTCTGATTGTACTGCAGCCACAGGCCAAGACGCTGGATGTTGAAATCAATATCATCTGTGCCGATTTCATCCGATACGCTTCTTTCTGTGAAAACTGTTCCAAGTGACGGATTTGTTTCATACCACAGTTCCTTATCTTTAGGATCAGATTGAAACTCTACCGACCATTCTGCCCATCCTGTGTTTTCCGCCTTGCCGCTTAAAGCTCTGTCACGCATTTTCATAAAAACCGTTCCGGAAGACGTTGTTGTCGGCGGCGTCCCGCAAAATACAGTCTGTGGATTTTGCGATGATGTAACCACGTATTTAAGTGCAGATTCCTGGTCATCGGTGTACTCTTGTGCTTCATCAATAACCAGCAGATCATATCCTTCACCAAGTCCGCCTTTACTGGATCTCGTTCGGAAGTTTATCCTTCCTTCACCTTTAAGCATGGTGATAGATTCAAGGCCGAATTGTTTCAGCGTCTTGTAATCTTCACCCTCTTTCAGTCCTGTCTTTGCCAGTAAGCTGCACAATCTTTCCCATGCCGAATGTGATGTCGGTGTTCTGTGAGCCGTATGCATAATGCATTCATCATGCTTTAGTCCCCACAATTCACGCATTGCCACAATTTCGTTCTTGCCGTTTCGTCTAGGAACGGAATACCCGAACTTCGTATGGGTCCATAGTCCATCTTCATTTTCTGCCATTAAGTCATAAAGCAGAAGCTCCTGCCATTCCTGTGCTGTTCTCTTTGTGCTGTTGTATAGTTCTACCGCCTCCTGTCCATGAGTCCTGTCATAAGGCAACACCAGTGATTGGGTGGGAGTCTGGCGTCCTTTTTTCTCTTCTGCCATTCTCCTCCTCCTTTATCATAAAGTCCGCATGGGCGTTATATGGGGTGAACGATGGGAATCGAACCCACGATTGCGGAGCCACAACCCGCCGTCTTAACCACTTGACCACGCTCACCATATTGACAATCATTTAAAACGTGTTATACTGGAAATGCAAAGTATTGCTTTGCCGGGGCGAACGTGGACCCAGTACTGGTCTGCGGGGCGCCCATTTTTTATATAGAAACAATCATTTTGACATTTATCCCCTCTTTGACAATAACACTTATGTTCATCCCTTTTGACGACCTTGCAAGTCTATTCTTTATTTGTTGTCTTATTTTTTCTTCGCTAAGTTTTATTCCTGGCTGTAATTCTAAAATAACACCGCCCGGATTTCTTCTTATTTGGTGTATCCCAGATTGCAATTGTTTGTCTATTGAATTGAGACTTGATGCACTTTTTAAATCCCACAATTTTCCTTCCCATAAATAATCCGGTGTTTTTATTTTGTTTTTATTGACAGCTTTTAAAATCTTTATTTCTCCGCCAAATATATTTGTTAACCATTCTGCACATTTTCTCTCATGTTTCATTTTCGCTATTTTGCAATCCGGATCATATGTCACATTTCCATGTTTGTAGTTTGTTTCCTTAAAAAAAGCCACTATTTCTTTAGTATTGCTATGCATTTGTATATTCGTTGTGGCCGTTATTCTTGCGTTTCTGTAGCTGTTAAACTCCTGTTTTGTCCACGCATCTGTATATTTCCCCTTGTCCGACTTGAATACCACCATGCATTTGCAGTTGTCATGCCTTCTGTAAATATCTCTCGGTGCATCATCTGCATCATATGTTCCTGCGAGATTCTGGCACCATTCACAGCAGTTTCCCAGTACCTGGCGGATTATAACAGAATGCACACCCATCTTGTTTCTGAGCTTTACATTCTCTTCTATGAAAGAATCCACAAGCGCCATACAGATATTGCAGAACGGTATCCTTAAAATGTCATTCATCTGTTGACTTTCCACGTTCTTCTGCCTCCTTCGCGCTTGTGTCTACCAGCTTCTGAATCAAGTCGTTGATTCTGTCTTCCGGGAACGGCCCCGATACAGTGTTGATTCCAATTCCCGAAGAGCTGTCTATATATTTCTGCACAGCTGCAGCCTTTTCGTTTATGATCTGGTGAATATATTCGAATAACGGTTTTATGGTTTTTTGAGCAATATTCCAATAAAGGACCCCTCCGGGCAATTTATCCTCAGTAAGACAATTTATTAATATTTCTGATGCCAGTTGTCCGATTCTGTCCGCATATTTATATATATCGGTGAAATCTGCCTTTTCTTTATCTATCCTGCTCTGGATCCGCGCAAGCTCTTTGTCTTTATTCAAAGATGACTGGAATTTGCTCTTTATTTCCTGATAAAGTTCCTGTCCTACATCAGCCATTGTTATTCCCCTTTATGGATTCCTGTCAGATCTCCCATTGCCTGTGCGTCAATATACCCTTCCATTGCCTGATTGATTTTCAAAACGCCGTCTCCGATAGCAGAAAGCATTGATGCATCCGGCTCGAATATCGGTTCCCATACAGGCTTTGTTTTATAAAGCTGACTTCGTTTGTACGGAAATTCATCACGAAGGCAAGCGGCCACATATCCGGCATTCAGGAAACCGGAACCGAATGTGCGCTGTGCTTTGCGTGCTGTCAATCTTAGAGAATCGTGTGACGCCTTTATTGCATCTGCAGAAGCCGGGTTTGCTGTGGTGAAACCTAAATCATCAAGTGTTAATCCGGTTTCTCCGGCAAATAACGAAGCAAACATTTTCAGTTGTTCGCTGTGCGGCGTCATGCTCTGTTGCTGGAACTGTCCAACTGACGGCTGTCCTCCGTCTTCGTCTCTTGTGAATGCCAGCATTGATGCAATCGTAGCTTTCCATGTGTCCATCATTTCCGAATCATCTTCCAACCCTGTGACATATTTCTGAGGGAATGAATAAAATTCAGCCGCAATCTCTGACCGCTTCACCGTTCTCAGCGCTGAGCTGACCAGTGACATACACGCTCTGCTTATTCTTGAATGCCCGAACGGTCTTACATCGTCAGGTCTGTAGATTATCGGCACCAGCAGAGGGTATTTAACCGGATGCTCGAATACATCCGCGCTTGATGCGCCTTTCGTGTAATACCATGTTTCTCCCGGCTTATAATATGCCTCTGACAGAACTTCGCCATAGTCTCCGCGCTCAAGTACTGCGTATCCTTCTTTTAAAAGTCCCGTAGATTGGTCAATCACGCCTGTTGCATTTGCTCCGTCAATAACCTGCAGTACCGGCATGTTATCCTCGCCTTGTGAAATATAAATAAACGAGCAGCTGCCAATCAATGCCGATATCTTTGCAGCATCAAAGAGCGTATCCGGATTGTTCATGTTGTAAATTTCGTTGATGTCTAAAATGTCCTCTCTAAATTCATTAAACACCAGTCTGTCAGATAATGAATCTACTGCTTTTGCACACCATCCTAGTGAGGAATGCAGCCACGCAAGTTCCGGCGGAGTCGAAATCTGGAAATCTCTTGCGATGTTCTTCATTTCATAAAATTTGTATCGCGTCTTGACTCTGCCCCGCTTCAGCGCGAGTTTTGATCTAAGATATTCAATTCCCTTGTATGTTTCCATGCCTATCCCTTTCTCATTTTAGAATTTCCATGCACCGCTTTTCAGCGCATCCAGATTGGCCATCTCTGTCCAGCCGCTTGCGGTCTTTTGATAGAGTTTCGTGAATTCGTAATCCCATATCTCTGTTGCTGTGTATCCCAGTGTGCATTCGTTAATATAAAGTCTGCTGGAACGTGTGGAGTATATGCGGATGTACTTCACATTCGCCCATGTTCCTGTGAATGTATTTGTTGTTTGTGATGCAAATGTTCC
>CAVCML010000010.1:0-12585 GCA_963603335.1 Bacteroidaceae bacterium
GTACATATTCATCGATACTGTCTCTGGAAATTACAACGCCTGCCGCATGAGTTGAAGCGTGACGCGGCATTCCTTCAATGGCTCTGGCCATATCGATGACTTTCCGCGTTGTCTCATCGCTTTCATATTTTGTTTTCAGTTCCGGACTCATTTCCAGCGCCTTATCTATGGTCATTTTCAATGCAAACGGAATCGCCTTGGCAATGGCATCCGTTTCCGGATAACTCACATTGAGCACACGGCCGACATCTCTCACCGCCTGCTTAGCTTTCATGGTACCGAAAGTGATTATCTGCGAAACCTTGTCTTCGCCGTACTTCCGCGTCACATAATCGATTACCTCACCTCGGCGTTCATAACAAAAATCGATATCTATATCCGGCATACTGACACGTTCCGGATTAAGAAATCGTTCGAAAATCAAGCCGTACTTAATCGGATCTATATCCGTAATCCGCAGAGTATAAGCTACGATGCTTCCGGCTGCGGATCCCCGCCCCGGGCCCACCATAATATGCTGCTCTCTGGCATAATTGATAAAATCCCAGACTATCAAAAAATATTCCACATAACCCATGTTTTCAATAGTAGATAATTCGTAATCCAAGCGATTCTGCAAATCAGACAGCTCTTCGCCTTTCGCCTGCGGATATCGTTCCGCCAGGCCTTTTTCGCAAAGCTGCCGCAGATACCGGGGCTTCGTCAGTCCTTCCGGCGCCTGAAAATCCGGCAGATGCAGCTCGCCGAATGTAAATGTCACATCACATTGCTCGGCAATTTTTTCCGTATTGTCGCATGCCTCCGGAACGGATGCAAAAATCTTTCGCATTTCATCTTCAGATTTGAGATAAAACTGATCATTTGGAAACCGCATCCTTTTTTCATCATCCATCGTAGTACCCATCTGAATGCACATGAGAATATCCTGTGCTGCCGCATCCTCACGGCGCACATAATGTGCATCATTTGTCGCTGCGAACGGAATGTTGGTTTCTTCATGAAGCCGTTTCATATCCGGCAGAATCCGAGCTTCTTCTTCCAGCCCCTGATCCTGCAGTTCCAGATAAAAATTCCCCTCTCCAAAAATATCCAGCATCTCCAGAGCTTCTTTCTTTGCACCTTCATAGTCCCTGTTGAGAAGTCTGTGTTGAATTTCTCCCGCAAGGCACGCAGATAATGCGATCAAGCCTTCGTGATACTGCCGCAGCACATTCTTGTCGATTCGCGGCTTATAATAAAACCCGTGTCGATAACCTTCTGAAACTATTTTCATCAGGTTTTTATAACCCTCGTTGTTCTTCGCCAGCAAAACCAGATGTCCCATTCTCTTGTCCCGCTCCGCATCTTTGTCGAACAATGTGCGGGCAGCCGTATATACTTCACAGCCGATTATAGGGCGAATACCCTGTTTTTTACATTCCCGATAAAAATCAATGACCCCGAACATCACTCCATGGTCCGTTATCGCAAGCGATGTCATGCCCAGTTCCTTGGCACGAGTCACCAGATCTCCGATTCGAGCAGCACCATCCAGCAAGCTATATTCTGTATGTACATGTAAATGTGTAAATGCCATAAAAACCTCTTCCATTATTCTACTGATATTTTATCATACTCTGCAGCAAAATTATATGACGAACTTTCCATGAGCCTTTAGCAATATTCCTATTGTATAATCATGTCAAATCAAGTAGAATAAAAGAGATTATGGACGGGATTTAAAGAAGGAGAAATCATGAAAAAAACGCTTATCATCATCACTGCGGTCATTGCGTGCGTTATCGTCGGCATCGCCGGACTTATTCTGGCGTATACCCGGTCATCCGACTACACCGGTGACACTTTGCCGCATAAAACATCCATTAACGGAATCAACTGTTCCGATCTTACATATGAGGAAGCGCTGGACACGCTCTCCGATAAATGGAACAAGCAAACATTGACCGTTGTCGGAACTCTCAACGACAAACTTGCTGAATTTACAAATTTCGGCTGCACCTATGATATTATAAATCAGCTGAAGTCAATCAAAAAAAACAATTTACTGACTGCTGCAATGAGTCATTATCTGCGCACATCGTTTTCAGTTAATATACCCATGACAGTCAAAAGCTGCGGTGCGGAGTTCAAGGAACAGGTAATGAATTCTGATTTTCTCAACGATCCCAATGCTGTGCCAAGCACGGATGCCTATGTTGATTTGTCAAATCCGGAGTTTCCCATCGTACCGGAGGTCACAGGAACAGCCATTGACAAAGACCGGTTTTTTCAAGGGCTGCTGGAGCAGATTCAGACCGGAGAACTGCAGATGACCTATGACGAAGAAAAATACACTGCCACGCCAAAGGTTACATCAGAAGATGAAGATTTAATCAAATATCAGGAATTCTGCAAAAAATATCTCGGTCAAAAGATTATCTATACATTCGGTGATGAGTCTCTTACCATCACTGCCGAAGAACTGAGCCTGATGTTTGATGATGAACTTTCCGGCAAAACAGATGCAGATGCCGTCAAAGAATATGTCGCTCAACTGGCAGAAAAATACAATACCGTGGGAATCACGCGTAATTTCAAAACTCTGGCAGGAAAAAACATTACCGTAAAGGGCGGCACCTACGGCTGGAAAATCGATCAGGAAAAAGAAATCGAACAGCTTACGAAAGACATTGAATCCCATAAAGATGTGACCCGAGAACCCATTTATTCAAAGAAGGGTTACGGAACCTATTCCAGGCTGATAGGCAATACTTATGCGGATGTGGATTTCTCAAAGCAGGAGGTGCGTTTCTATCAGAACGGTACACTTAAATTTTCCTGCAGTGTCGTAACGGGAAATCAGGCTCGCGGCGACTCCACCCCGACCGGAACTTATTTCATAATGAACAAGCTGCGAAATGTTGTCCTTAAAGGTGATGATTATGAGTCGCCGGTATCCTACTGGATGGGAATTACACCTACGGGAATCGGATTCCACGATGCAAGCTGGAGGAGCTCTTTCGGCGGCAGCATCTGGAAAACCAACGGAAGCCACGGCTGCGTCAATATGCCGACAAACCGCATTCCGGAACTTTACAAACTGGTTCAGGTCGGCATGCCGGTTGTAATGCATTACTAGAGTTTAACAAATGCTCATAAAAAACCTCGCATGTATTCCTTCGTTTTAAACCGGGATATTATGCGAGGTTTTCTTATGCTATTATCTTGCTCTTTCAGCTTTAACGTTTCTTTTTCTTTTTATTTGACTGGCCTTTATGCACCGGGGTGCGATTCGCTTCCCTGCGCTTTTCAGCCTTTTCTTCACGTTTATTTCTTCCTAACGCCCGGAAGACCTGAAAGACGATGTAAACAATGGCAATAGCAATACATACTATGACTGTTGTCTTCCCGTCTTCTACATGGCCGACGTATCTTGCAAACAGCACACCGCCCAGAATGAAGATCCAGAAATATAAAAACTTTCCTATGATACCACCGTTATTCATCGTTCCAACTCCTTTGTCGTTATTTCAGTTTCGCGATTAATTCTCCGGCCTTGACCTGCTGACCCTCTTTGATATAAATCTTGTCAACAACGCCCTTTGCCGGTGCCAGAATGTTAGTTTCCATCTTCATAGCCTCAATGACTGCGATCGGCTGTTTTTCTTCTACCTCATCACCTTCATTAATCAGCACCTTGATGATGTTGCCCGGGATGTTTGCACCGATTTCATTCGGATCTTCCGCATTGGCATAAACAATCTGTGAAGCTGTTGCTCCGATATTGGAAGCTGCCTGGTCTTTAATCTTGACCGCAGTTCTGTTTCCGTTAACTTCAAATACCAGATTTCTGAATCCTTCATCATCCGGGTCTCTCACATCGGAAAGTCTTATAACAAGCTCCTTGCCTTCTGCTATTTTGACTTCGCAGGTTTCTCCCTCTGAGAGGCCATGGAAGAATATATCACTTCCCATGAGACGGAAGCTTCCTTCCTTCTCTAAGCTCTTGATATAATCCTCAAATACTTTTGGATAAAGAGCATAGCTGAGTAATTCTTTTTCCGTTCCCTCAAGTCCGTATTTTTCAGTCAGCAGTTTCTTGACAGCATCAAAATCTTCATCCGGCAGCAATTCGCCCGGTCTGCATGTGATTGGTTTCTTGCCGTGAAGAACAAGCTTCTGGAGTTTTTCCGGGAAACCGCCCTCCGGTTGTCCCATCATACCTTCAAAGTATGAAACAATGGAATCCGGGAAGTCGATATCTTTCGCCTTTTCATAGATATTTTCCGGTGTGAGCTCATTCTGCACCATGAAAATAGCCATATCACCGACAGCCTTTGATGATGGAGTTACCTTAACGATATCACCCAGCATCTCGTTAACTGCCTTATACATATCCTTTACATCATTGAACTTATGACCAAGGCCGAAGCTTTCAACCTGAGATTTAAGATTAGAGTACTGTCCTCCCGGCATTTCATACTTATATATTTCTGCGGAACTTGTCATCATATCGGATTCGAAGCCTGAATAAACCGGTCTTACCGCTGCCCAGTAATCGGAAATCTGCTGAATTCCATCCGGATCAATACCCGTTTCGCGTTCCGTACTATCCATAGCAGCCACGATGGAATTGAGCGCAGGCTGGCTTGTCAGTCCCGACATACTGTTAAACGCCGCGTCGATAATATCAACGCCTGCATTTGCAGCCATCATCAATGTTGCCACACCATTACCGCTTGTATCATGCGTATGGAGATGAATAGGAATAGAAATCTCGTTCTTCAATGCTTCTATAAGTCTCTTTGCCGCCATCGGCTTGATGAGACCGGACATATCCTTAATTCCCAGGATATGAGCACCTCTCTTTTCCAGTTCCTTTGCCATCTTTATGTAGTAATTCAGGTTATATTTTTCTCTGCTTTCATCCAAAATATCTCCGGTATAGCAGATACATGCTTCCGCAACCTTGCCCTGATTAAGAGTTTCATCGAGTGCCACTTCCATTCCCTGAATCCAGTTGAGTGAGTCAAAGATACGGAATACATCAATTCCGGACTTCGCTGATTCCTTGACAAACCTGCGTATTACGTTATCCGGATAATTTTTATATCCAACGGCATTGGCACCGCGAATCAGCATCTGGAACATGATGTTCGGAATCTTGGCGCGCAGTGTTTCCAGTCTTTCCCATGGAGATTCCTTCAGGAAACGGTACGATGTATCAAATGTTGCGCCTCCCCACATTTCAAGAGAGAAGAGATCTTTGCCGTACAGAGCCGTTGCCGGCGCAATTTTTTCCATGTCCACCGTTCTTACGCGAGTTGCCATCAGCGATTGCTGTGCATCACGCATAGTTGTATCGGTAATCAGCAGTTTCTTCTGTTCTTTTATCCAGTCAACAACACCCTGCGGTCCCTTTTCATCCAGAATCTGCTTTGTGCCCGAAAGCTTTTCAACCTCGGCCGGTTTAATCCTCGGAAATACCGGCACGTCAAACTGAGGCTTGATTCCCCTGTTCCCGTTTACATATTTTTCACCAAGGAACGTAAGCAGTTTTACTTCCTTGTCCTCTCTTACCATAATGTTCATCAGTTCCGGGTTATCTGCAATAAATCCCGTATCGCATTTTCCCTCCTGGAACGTCGGATGATTCAATACGTTCAGTAAGAACGCACGGTTGGTCTTCACGCCGTTGATTTTCATTTCCATCAGCGCACGCTTTGCCTTGCTGGTAGCATCGTGGAAGCTGCGTGCCCATGATGTAACCTTTACAAGAAGGCTGTCGTAATACGGTGAAATCGTGGAGTTGACAAACGCATTGCCCGCATCCAGACGAATACCGTAACCGCCCGCACTTGTATATTTAGTGATGACGCCTGTATCAGGTGCAAATCCGTTAATCGGATCTTCTGTAGTCAGCCTGCACTGAATTGCATATCCGCGCGGCTTAATATCATCCTGACTCTTGATGTTAACCTCCGGAGAATTCAGCTCATAACCCTCCGCAATCAGAATCTGAGACTGTACGATATCAATGCCCGTGGTCATTTCAGTAACCGTATGTTCAACCTGGATACGAGGGTTCATTTCAATGAAGTAATGGTTTCCCTCGTGGTCTACCAGAAATTCTACGGTACCGGCGCTTCTGTAGTTCACAGCCTTTGCAATTTTCAGTGCATCGCTGCAGATATTCTGTCTCTGTTCTTCCGTCAGGCAAAGTGCCGGAGTGAATTCGATTACCTTCTGGTGTCTTCTCTGAATGGAGCAGTCACGTTCATACAGATGCACGATATTGCCGTGGTTGTCGCCCAAAATCTGTACTTCGATGTGTTTCGGACGTTCCAGATATTTTTCAATAAAAATATCATCGATGCCGAACGCCTTCTTCGCTTCACTTTTGGCACTGCGGTACTGATCCACCATTTCTTCCTTGGATCTTACGATACGCATTCCTCTGCCGCCGCCGCCAGCTGCCGCTTTCAGCATAACCGGATATCCGCATTCCTCTGCAAACTGCAGGGCAACCTCTTCTGAAGGCACGGTCTCGGTAATGCCGGGAATGGTCGGCACGCCTACGCTGTTGGCTACAATTTTAGACTTAACCTTGTCACCAAGGCTGTCCATCATGTGATAATCCGGTCCGATGAATACCAGTCCTTCCGCTTCACAGGCTTTTGCGAATCCCACATTTTCAGACAGGAATCCGTAGCCCGGATGGATGGCATCCACACCCTTCGCCTTGGCCAGTTCGATGATTTCATCAATCGACAGATATGCATCTACAGGTGATTTCCCCTTGCCGATTTGATATGATTCATCCGCTTTTGTTCTGAATAATGTATTTTTATCTTCTTCCGAGTAAATTGCAACGCTTCTGATTCCCAGTTCTTTGCAAGCCCTGAATATACGGATTGCGATTTCACCTCTGTTGGCGACCAGAACCCGTTTGAATTTTCTTTTTTCGTTCATACCCCGTGTCTCCTTTCAAACACACATTATTACTATATTTTATCATTATTCCGTTTACTTTTCCACACATATTTATAAACCGGAGGCAAATTCTTTGTGTGTTACAGACAAAAGCTCCGATTTTATCTCTTATTCATGATGAATATGCACGTCCATCTGCGGATAAGGAATCTGAATCCCGTTCTTATCAAAAGCCACTTTTACCTGTTCTTCCAGATAATACTTCACATCCCAGTAATCTTCCGTCAGGCACCATGCCTTTAAATCCATCTCCACACAGCTTTCCGAGTGATTCGCCACGCCGATAAGCGGCTGCGGTTCATTCAGTATCATCGGATTGTCATCACAAACTTTCCTCATGATGGTTTTGGCATGCTCTATATCATCGTCGTAGCCGATTCCGAACGTACAGTCCACGCGTCGTTTTTCCTCCTGGCTGTGATTTACCAGTATTGACGTATTTACGATTCCGTTTGGTATTGTAATTGTCTTGTTGTCATAGGTTTTCAATGTTGTCAAAAATAAATCGATATGATGTACCTGCCCGGATACATCGCCGATATCGATGAGATCATCCTTGCTGAAAGGTTTCGTAAGAATAATCATAACACCGCCTGCGATATTGGCCAGACTATCCTTGAGCGCCAGTGCAATAGCGGCTCCCGCTGCGCCGATTACCGCTATGATAGTATGTATCTGAATTCCCAGAACGCCCAGGCACATGGTAAGCAGCACAATGCCAGCCGACACCTTGATCACATTTCTGATAAACGTATACAGTATCGGATCCGCGCTGCTTTTTTTCAATGCCCTGTCCGTGATGCGCAGAACTATTTTCAGCAGGATCAGTCCAACCAGAAGAATAATCAGAATGGAGGCCAGATGCATGCCCCATTCCATCAGCTTATCCACAGAAAAAAAATCTTTCCATGAACCGTTCGTCAAAGCTTCCTGATTTTCCGCAAGCTTTTCCATAGCTTAATCCTCCTGTTTGATTTTCCGGCCGCTGCGTCTTCGTTCCAGCTCTTTCAGGTATTTTTTTCTCAGACGAATGTCATCCGGTACGATTTCCACCAGCTCATCATCATCGATGAACTCCAGCGCTTCTTCCAGTGTAAATGTGCGGGCCGGTGCAAGCTTGATGTTGTCATCGCTTCCCGCCGCACGCATATTCGTAGCTTTTTTTGCTTTGCACGGATTTACAACCATATCGTCACTTCTGGCATTCATACCGATGATCATGCCTTCATACACCCTGGTTCCGGGTTCGATAAACATCTGCACGCGTTCACTGATGTTAAATATCGCATAAGGTGTTGCAACCCCTTCTTCCTGCGCAATCGCCACGCCGTTTGTGCGCTGCGGAATTTCTCCCACATAGTCATCAAATTTCGCAAATCGGCGCACCATGGTTCCTTCACCTCTGGTATCATTGATGAACTCGCTTCTATATCCCAGCAGTCCTCTGGTAGGCACCAGATATTCCAGGTGAGTAAATCCGTTTTCACTGTGCATTTCCTGCATCATGCCTTTACGTACATTCAGCTTTGAGATGACCGATCCGGAATATTCATCCGGCACAGACAATATTACTTCTTCTATCGGTTCCTGCACCTGGTTTCGGTCTCCCCGCCGCATTATAACCTCCGGCTTGGATACCGCCAGCTCATACCCTTCCCTGCGCATATTTTCAATCAATATGGAAAGGTGAAGTTCGCCTCTTCCCGAGACCTTAAAACTGTCGGTGGAATCCGTCTCTTCCACTTTCAGACCGACATTGACTTCCAGCTCCTTGTTGAGCCGCTCTCTGATGTGTCTGGATGTTACAAATTTACCCGACTTTCCTGCAAACGGTGATTTATTGACCATGAAGTACATGGAAAGAGTCGGCTCTTCAATGTGAATCATTTCCAGCGGCTGCGGATCCTGCGGATCACAGATGGTTTCTCCGATAGAGATGTCTGCAATACCGGAAATTACGACGATATCTCCCGCTTCTGCCTGATCCACCGCCATTCGCTTCAGTCCTCTGTAAACAAATACCTGATTTATCTTCTTCTGTTCGATTTGTCCATCGCCCTTGGCTATCGCCACGACACTTCCGGCCTTAATCACTCCCTTGGTAATTCTGCCGATGCCGAGTCTGCCTATATAATCATCATAAGCCAGCGCTGAAATCTGCAGCTGCAAAGGTTCCGCATTACGATTCGGATACGGCTGAGTGTGCTTGATAATGGTATCAAACAGCGGCGTGATATCAAGCCCCTGCATACCCTTTGCACTCTTCTTAATCTTTGCATCCCCTTCTTCTACGGAAATTCCCTTGACATCGTCCGGATCATATACTACGATTCCCTGTCTTGCGATACCGTACAGAATCGGGAAATCCAACTGTTCATCGTTTGCTTCCAAATCCATAAACAGCTCATAAACTTCATCTACAACTTCGTCAATTCGAGCGTCTTTCTTGTCGATTTTATTGATGAGGAGAATCGGATTAATTCCCTGTTCCAATGATTTTTTCAGCACGAATCGTGTCTGCGGCATCGGACCTTCGCTGGAATCCACCAGCAGGATTACCGTATCTACCGTCTTGATGATACGCTCTACCTCGGAAGAGAAATCCGCATGTCCCGGAGTATCCACGATATTAATCTTTACATCTCCGTGCATAACGGAACAGTTTTTCGAATAAATCGTGATTCCACGCTCCCGTTCGATATCGTCGCTGTCCATGACGCAATCCACTACCTGTTCATTGTCTCTGAAAACCCCACTTTGATTTAAGAAGGCATCCACCAGTGTAGACTTACCGGCATCGACATGAGCAATCACCGCAATATTGATTATTTTCTGCTTTTCTGCCATTACTCCATTCCCACTTTCTATATTGAATTTTATTACGCAATCGAAATCCATGATTTCGCAATTTTCATAAATACTGCAACACTTTATTTTATATCAATCTGTATAGCGTGTCAAAATAATTTGCAGGCCAATCAAAGGATTTTTGCTGATTTTAACATTTACATTTATGATTCTTTATGGCATGATGAACTGTATAAAAAGCAGAAAGGACTGCGGCTATGAGAGAAATTATTCAGACGATTATACAGGCGGGGGACAGCGGCAGCCTGACCAAGATTATCTTTGCAGGAAAACGAAAGAAGTCCCTGGAATACAGCAAAATCACCCTTCGCCCGGTGACCATCCGAGGCGAATATATGTATCAGGCGGAGTTTCATTTCGAGAAAAAAGTGACCCACCAGAACATTCCCTGCCGCGAAATGGCTGACTGTACCAGCCAGTGGATCCGGGAGGATTTCAAGCAGATCAACATTCTGACCGAAACGGAGGATATCCAGATTTTGGCCGCCGATCCGGAAAATCCGCGGATTACTCGCCATGCTTATAAAAAGCTTCGCAAGGCAGCGGTGCTGGATCACAATCGAAAGAAACACTACATCATCGAGGACGGCAAGCCCTGCGACTTTCTCATCAAGCTGGGCGTCATGTCGCCGGAGGGCAAAGTGTTCCAGAAACACTATTCCAAGTTCCGGCAGATCAATCGGTTCCTTGAGATCGCCGACGATTCCTTCCGCGATCTGCCTTCTCAAGGGACGCTGCAGATTATCGACTTCGGCTGCGGCAAAAGCTATCTGACTTTCGCCCTGTATTATTATCTGCGGGTATTAAAGAACCGGGATGTGGCCATCGTCGGACTGGATCTGAAAAAAGACGTGATCGAGTTCTGCAACAAGACGGCTCAGGAACTGGGCTACGACGATTTGACCTTCCTCACCGGGGACATCGCCGACTACGAGAGCACGGGAGCCGATATGGTGGTAACTCTCCATGCCTGCGATACAGCGACGGATTACGCCCTGATTAATGCGGTCAAGTGGCACAGCCGGGTGATCCTTTCAGTGCCGTGCTGTCAGCATGAGCTGTTCTCCCAGATCAAGGAACCGGTCAACGATTCCTACCTGAAATACGGGATCTTAAAGGATAAGTTCACGGAAATTCTGACCGACGGACTGCGGGGGCTCAAACTGGAAAGCGCCGGCTACCAGGTCAATATGATCGAGTTCACATCGCTGGAGCACACCGCCCGCAACGTGATGATCAAGGCCGTACTGCCGGATCCGGCCGCTCTGACACAAAAGCAGCTACAAAAACAGGAAGTTGCAAAAGAAAAAGCCTCGCAGGAATACGAAGCTTTGAAAAATATGTATCATGTTCATCCGACCATCGACCGGCTGTAAAATAAATTCCTTTTTCCGGGCATCCAGAAAAAGGAATTTATTTTTTAAACTATTTTACAATATATTAGTTTTTCCAGCTATTTCGAATTCCTAAATAATTGTTGACAATCATATTTATCCGCAGTACAATATATTTACCGAATTTTCAAACTATTTGTTGTTCTTGTTGTTCACAAACAGAAAGGAGCACATTACAATGAAAAAGCTATTTAGTTCAATTATCGCACTACTGCTTTTTATAGGAATGTCACTTCCCGCATTTGCAACAACTGCAACTGGCTCTATTTCAAACGAAGATCTAACACAAAGTGAATCATCCGCAACACCCCAAAATGCTGGCGCAATTTATTACAAATTCACTAAAACATCACAAACCAATAGAGATACTTCAGCTCCAGTATTAAAAGTATCTGCTGATGTAACAGGGAAAGGATCCTTTAAAACATCTTATTCAAAAAGTACATCGCGATCACTCAATGTAAGTTTAAATACTGAGCAAGAGGGAAAAGTAAAGGCTGCAATTTCTGGAAGCTATGTAACGACTCTTTCCAGTAGCGTTGGAATTGTTGTCTATAAAGAAAAATCCAAAAAAGGCTATTTAGCTTTTCAACCATATCGACGTGTTATTAAAGGGAATTTAAAAACTTACAATACTACTTACAGTAATATCAATGGTGGATTAGTAAAAACTCAATCCATTGTAGCAAAATATCCTCAAAAATTAGCCTCCGGACAGGCCGATGGTAATTATTATGTTAAATATTATTAAAAAATTTCTTTTATTGATTCTGTTAATGGGGTTTCTCATTATTCCATTGAGCGCCTGTGAAAAAAAGCATGCAAAAACTGAAATTTCAACAACTACTGCAGAGGATTCAATAAAAGAATATTTCCAAACCGAAAAAGGATTTATAATATCCGATGAACAATTAAAGAATACTATTCTCATTGATTTTACAAGCAACAGTAATCATTACTATGTAATGAAAGATATTCAAAAAATTGAAACCAAAAGAATACCGGTTATATACGTTTTGGAAGTTACCACATATCACAAAAAATACTCTTGCACAAAAATTACAGCAGACTTTTCTTTAGCATCAAATGAAAGTATTGAAGATAAAGACTATACACCTTATTTGGAATGTATAATTCCATTAAATGATCTTTATATTCATGCTGGTATATTATTTGATACTAAATATACCCCCTATTTCCAAGGGACACCTTTAGCTGTAGATTCAGACAATATTTTTATATGTATATCTCAAAGTGAAGAGGAAAGCATCTCATTTATTTCTGAATAAATTAAACTATGTTGTGGTCAAGCATTTTTGTAACACTTTGACCTAATTTTTTCGTACAGCTC
>CAVCML010000011.1:0-8133 GCA_963603335.1 Bacteroidaceae bacterium
TAAATCCCTCCATCCCCGATTCCACTGCATTTTTATTTGCTCCGCCGCTCCCCGTGTGCTATACTCAAACTGTGTGTGAATTTGTCAGTACAGACACGCAGCAAAGAACGCAGCGAGGTGAATATAAAAATGAATATACTATTAGCCAACGATGATGGCATAGATGCAAAGGGAATTCATGAACTGGCAGACGCCTTAAAAGGATTGGGAAAAATTTATGTCAGCGCCCCGGATTCGCAGCGGAGTGCCAGCGGGCACGGAATTACGGTATCAAAGCCGATAACGGTAACGGAAACGACATTTCCGGGAGCTGCACGCGCATTCTGCATGTCGGGGACTCCGGCAGACTGCGTCAAGCTGGGCGTGAAGCTTCTGCAGAAAGAAAATATAAAGATAGACATGGTATTTTCCGGCATCAATCACGGCGGGAATCTGGGAACCGATACGCTGTATTCAGGAACGGTTTCGGCTGCGATTGAAGGAAGCATATGCGGCATCCCGTCGGTAGCGGTTTCCGTATGCAGCCATGAAGTCAAAACCTTTGAATACGCCAAGGTATTGGCGCGCAAAGCCTGCGAAAAAACGGCAGGCAGACTGTCGCCTGATACCGTGCTTAACATAAACGTGCCGAACCTGCCGCCGGAAGAAGTCAAAGGCGTGAAATATACAAGGTTGGGGGAGCGTGAGTACAAAGAATTTTTCGTACCGATTAAAGAAGGCAAAGACTTTGCAGAATACCGTTACAGCGGAGATCCGGTCATTTATGAAGGCCTTCCGGATACCATCGATGTGATTGCCATGCAGGACGGATATGCGACTGTCACACCGCTGCACAGGGATTTGACGGATTATAAATTGTTAAAAGAAATAGAAAACTGGAGGATAGAGAAATGAGTTTTATCACAAAAGAAGATACCGTTTTGGTAGTTATTGATTTGCAGGAAAAATTAATGCCGGCTATGAATAACGGGGATGAGACCGAAGAAAGAGCAGCAAAACTGATTCGCGGCATGAAGGTGTTTGATATTCCGGTCATAGTGACTCAGCAATACACAAAGGGCATCGGAACCACTACCGCAAAAATTGCAGAGGCGCTCGGCGATTTTGAACATGTGGAAAAGACCACGTTCAGTGCTGCGCGCATGCAGGAATTCAAGGATCGTCTGGCAGCAGCCGGCAGAAAAAATGTCGTTATCTGCGGAGTGGAAGCGCATATCTGTGTACTGCAGACGGCTTTGCAGCTGATGGAAGAAGGATATAACGTATATCTGGCTGTGGACTGCATTGATTCCAGAAATGAAAACGATAAATTGTGGGGTATTTCGAGAATGGGAGATGCCGGTGCGGTCATCACCACATACGAATCCGTATTATATGAAATTCTCCAGGATTCCAAGGCAGAAGGCTTCAAAGCTATTTCGGCTATAGTGAAGTAGGCGATAAAATGATAGACGAAAATTTGCATATATTTGAAAACGGAATAACGCTGGAGAACCGGCCTATCTTGGAAGAATATATGAATTCCTATGAGTACAAGTCGTCGGGAATGTCCTTTTCTTCGATGTATATGTGGCGCAATATCAATCTGTTTCAGTGGGATATTATAGGCGACTACATGTGCGTAGCGGGGTTGAGTTATATGGAAGACAGATTTTTCCTGCCGTTTCTCTTTCCGCCTATGACGCGGACGGGCGCATACGAGAAAGAATCCCTGCGTGAAACTATTTACCGCTGCAAAGAGATTTTCGAGAAAAAAGGGCAGCCGTTCAGCATATGGCTGATACCTGAGCATATGCTGGATATAATGAAGGAGGCGTGTCCGGAAATGGAATTCGAAGCCGACCGCCCGAATTATGACTATATTTATCTTACGGAGGATTTAAAAAATCTTAAGGGCAGAGCGTATCACGGGAAGAAAAATCATCTCAATTATTTCAAAAAGAATTTCGAGTATGAATACGTTCCCATGACTTCCGATATGGCTGACGATGCGATGAAGTTTATCGCAGGATTCAATGAAAGAAAGAATGTCTCGGCTCATGAGATGGAACTGCTGAAGATGGAGGAACAGGCCATGGATGACGTGTTCCGCAATCTGGAGACGGTAGGATACCGAGGAGGAGTCATTTTAATTGATGGAAAAATCGAAGCGCTTGCCGTAGGAGGAAAGCTGGGAAAAGAGACCATTACCGAACACATAGAAAAGGCCAACACCAACTACAGGGGGCTGTACCCGGCCATCAACAATGAATTCTGCATCAATGTCGCATCCGGGACAAAATATCTTAACCGCGAGGAGGATATGGGGATTGAAAATCTCAGGAAGGCGAAGCTTTCATATAAGCCTGTTCGGATTCTTGAAAAATACATCGGCACATTCAAGTGAGTAACCCGGGGGATGTCAACATTCCTCCGAATGGGAACAAATAAAAAGTGCCTCAAGGGGCATCAGCGCCGCTCGCCTGAGCGGCAGAATACATAATAAGGAGCATAATAATGAGAGAAGTAGTGATTGCAGCAGCAGCAAGAACCCCGATTGGATCCTTTGGAGGATCTTTAAAAAACATCTCGGCAAGACAGCTGGGAGCTATTTGTATCCGAGAAGCACTGCAAAGAGCCGGCGTTGCCCCGGAAATGGTGGATGAAGTTGTAATGGGAAACGTTCTGCAGGCGGGACTTGGTCAGAATGTGGCGCGGCAGATGGCTATAGATGCAGGTGTACCGAAAGAAGTCCCTGCATTTACGTTAAATAAAGTCTGCGGATCAGGCCTGCGGGCAGTAGCTTTGGCGGCACAGATGATTAAGGCAGAAGATGCGGAAATCGTTGTAGCAGGCGGTGCAGAAAGCATGTCTCAGGCAGGATATGTGGTACAGTCAGCAAGATGGGGTTCCCGCATGGGTGATGTCAAAATGACGGACGTTATGCTGAAGGATGGCCTGACCGATGCATTTTATGACATCCACATGGGAATTACAGCAGAAAATGTCTGCGAACAGTGGGGACTGAGCAGGGAAGAACTGGATGATTTTGCTGCAAAATCGCAGCAGAAGGCTGTTGCGGCAGTCAAGGCGGGACGGTTTAAGGATGAGATTGTACCCGTGGAAGTTCCGCAGAGAAAAGGCGATCCGATTATATTCGATACGGATGAATATCCGAAGGATGGTGTAACAAAGGACAGCATCAGTAAACTGCGTCCGGCTTTTAAGAAGGATGGTATGGTAACGGCGGCAAATGCATCCGGCCTTAACGATTCGGGTGCGGCGGTTGTGGTAATGTCAAAGGAAAAAGCGGATGAATTGGGAATTAAGCCGCTTTGCACCATCAAATCCTATGCGTCGGCAGGCGTTGATCCGCGGATTATGGGAATCGGTCCTGTTCCGTCTTCCACAAAGGCGCTGCAGAAAGCCGGACTTGATATGAGCGACATCGATCTGATTGAAGCCAACGAAGCCTTTGCAGCACAGTCCGTAGCGGTCGGCAAGGAAATGGGCTTTGACGAAAACAAGCTCAACGTTAACGGCGGAGCCATAGCGTTGGGACATCCGATCGGCGCATCCGGATGCCGTATTCTGATAACTTTGATGTATGAGATGCAGAAGCGGGATGCTCATACAGGGCTTGCAACACTTTGCATCGGCGGAGGACAGGGAACCGCCATGGTCGTAGAACGTTAAATAATGCTGAAAATACGGCGGCCCGACCGCCGTTCTGCAAATAAACAGAGGAGAGAATTATGGCAGAATCGAATTTTATTCACAATATAATCGACAAAGACCTGGAAGCTCAGAAGTACGGAGATAAGGTGCATACCCGTTTTCCTCCGGAACCGAACGGCTACCTGCATATCGGACATGCAAAGTCGATATGTCTTAACTTTTCAACGGCGGAAAAGTACGGCGGGCAGTGCAACCTGCGCTATGATGATACAAATCCGGGCAAGGAAGATGTGGAATACGTGGATTCCATCGAGGAAGATGTAAAATGGCTGGGCTTTCAGTGGGCAAACCGGCTCTGGGCATCCGATTACTTTGATGAAATGTATGAATGCGCCCTGGAGCTGATAAAAATGGGCAAGGCATACGTCTGCGATCTCAGTGCGGATGAAATTCGCGAATATCGCGGAACGCTGAAGGAACCGGGCAAGGAAAGCCCGTCGAGAAACCGCAGCGTGGAAGAAAACCTGAACTTATTTAAAGAAATGAAGGAAGGCAAATACGCCGACGGAGAAAAAGTGCTCCGT
The DNA here is from genome assembly GCA_963603335.1 of Bacteroidaceae bacterium. Classification (GTDB taxonomy): domain Bacteria; phylum Bacillota; class Clostridia; order Peptostreptococcales; family Anaerovoracaceae; genus Lentihominibacter. Next base: position 4,242 of record CAVCML010000011.1, read on the forward strand.
GCCAAGATTGACATGGCTTCTCCGAACATGAATATGAGAGATCCGGTAATTTACAGAATTGCTCACGTGAGTCATCATAACACCGGAGATAAGTGGTGCATATATCCGATGTACGATTTCGCGCATCCGATTGAAGATGCCATTGAAGGCATCACGCACTCTATCTGCACGCTGGAATTTGAAGATCACAGACCGCTCTATGACTGGGTGCTCTCAGCTCTCGGCAGATGGGAGACTCCGCCGCAGCAGATAGAATTTGCGCGCCTTAACCTGACCAATACAGTCATGAGCAAGCGCTACCTTAAAGCTATGGTGGAAGACGGCACGGTAGACGGCTGGGACGATCCACGCATGCCGACCATCGCAGGTATACGCCGCAGAGGTTATACGCCGGAAGCGGTTCGTGACTTCTGCGAGAGAATCGGCGTATCCAAGGCCAACAGCACGGTAGATGTAGGTCTGCTTGAGCACTGCGTGCGGGAAGACCTGAAGCAGAAGGTTGCAAGCCGCAACGTGGTAGAAAACCCGATTAAAGTGATTATCACCAACTATCCGGAAGATATGACCGAGGAATTGGAGCTGGAAAACAACAGAGAAGTGCCCGAAATGGGAACCAGAACCATACCGTTCAGCCGTGAGCTCTACGTGGATGGCGACGACTTCATGGAAGTGCCCGTGAAGAAATATTTCCGCCTGTTCCCCGGCAATGAAGTTCGCTTTAAGGGTGCGTATTTTATCACCTGCAATGAAGTGGTAAAAAACGAAGACGGTTCCATCAAAGAACTGCTTTGCACCTATGATCCGGAAACCAAAAGCGGAAGCGGATTTGAAGGACGTAAGGTCAAGGGCACAATTCACTGGGTTGATGCGAAAACGGCAATCAAAATTAAGATTCGCAATTACGACTACCTGATGATAGATGACGAAGAAGGAAACCAGGTGCTTAACCCTGAATCGCTTACGGAAAGCATCGGATATGCAGAGCCCCTGACGGCGGAAGCTAAGCCGGGTGAGCGGTTCCAGTTCTTCCGCAAGGGGTATTACATCGCCGACAGTAAACTGACCGGCGATACGGAAAAAGTATTTAACAAAATTGTAGGGCTGAAAAGCTCCTGGAAAAAATAGAAGACCGAGGTGAAATATGGATTATTATAAAGAATCCCTGAAAATGCACGAAGAGCATAAGGGGAAAATGGCAGTAGTCAGCAAAGTTAAAGTCGAGACCAAGGATGATTTATCCACGGCATATACGCCGGGAGTAGCGGAACCGTGCCGCAGAATCAAGGAAAACCCGGATGATGTATACAAATACACCAACAAATCCAACATCGTGGCAGTCGTGTCCGACGGCTCTGCGGTATTGGGACTTGGCAATATCGGCGGACTGGCTTCCATCCCCGTTATGGATGGAAAATCGCTGCTGTTTAAAGAGTTTGCAGGCATAGACGCATTCCCGATTTGTCTGGAAACTCAGGATGTGGATGAAATCGTAAACATAGTTAAGAATATTGCTCCGACGCTGGGAGGCATTAACCTGGAAGACATTTCTGCACCGCGCTGCTTCGAGATTGAAGAAAAGCTGCAGGCGCAGGTGGATATACCGGTGTTCCATGACGATCAGCACGGAACGGCAGTGGTCGTTTCCGCAGCCGTTATCAATGCTGCAAAGCTTACTGGCAAGAAGCTTTCCGACATGACGGCGGTAATCAACGGTGCGGGAGCTGCGGGCACGGCTATTGCAAAGATGCTGCTGAACCTCGGCATTCGCGACATCGTAGCCTGCGACAGCAAGGGCATACTGACGCGCAGCAGAGGCGATCTCAATGAAGCAAAAAAACGCCTGGCTGCCGTGACTAACGAAGAACAGATTTCAGGAAGTCTGGCGGATGCGGTTGCCGGACGGGATCTCTTCATCGGCGTTTCGGCTGCAAAGGTATTGACCCAGGACATGGTGCGCAGCATGAAGAAGGATGCCATCATCTTTGCTATGGCAAATCCGGAACCGGAAATTCTGCCTGATCTGGCCAAAGAAGCGGGTGCGGCTGTCGTAGGAACGGGACGATCGGATTTTCCGAATCAGATTAACAACGTGCTTATTTTCCCGGGACTTTTCAAGGGTGCACTGGCGGCCCGCGCCAAACGCATCACAGAGGAAATGAAAACCGCTGCAGCGTATGCGCTTGCAGGAATTATTCCGGAAAGCGAACTGAAGCCGGATTATATCATTCCGAGTGCATTCTATCCAAATGCTGCTGACATCGTAGCCGCTGCGGTAGAAAAAGCCTGGAAAGAATAGAGGGCCTGCACAGCATCTCAAGCAAAGCATATAATCATAATAAAAAAGCTCCTGAGAGACGAAAAAACGTCTTTTCGGAGCTTTTTCTGCATTGTGAGGCATAGCGCCTCTAAGTGCCGGAAAGTGGCCTTATTTCAAAGCTAATCCATAATAGGCGGTATCTTGCCTTCGCCGCTGGTTCGCTTCTGAATCAGTTTTTCTTCTTTGTGATGTGCCCATTTCAAAACGAAAATCTGAATGATTCCTGCGAGAGGAACTGCCAGCAGCATCCCGAGAATTCCGTCGAAATATCCGAATACGCTGACCGCCAGCAATACCACCAGAGGATGCAGACCCGTGGAAGAACCGACAACTTTAGGATAGATGAAGTTGGAATCAATCTGCTGTACCACCAGCAGGATAACAACGGCCAGGACACCGTGCCAGAAGCCGCCCGTGCAAAGCCCCATTAAGAATGCAGGAATCATTCCAAGCACAGGACCGAAATATGGGATTATATTGGCCAGTCCCGCAAAAACACCGATGAATACAGCGGCCTCAAGACCCATAACGGAAAGCCCGATGGAAGACAGGATTGCCACAAAGAGGGAATCCAGCAGCGCGCCTCGAATAAAACGGGACAGTACGACATTGATATCGTGCAGTGACTCAGTAAAGGCGGTATAAGCCTTTTGCGGCAGAATCAGATGCAGAAACTTCTGCCATAGATTAAGAAAAAACTTTTTATCTTTCATCAAATAGATGCTGATGATAATCCCGATTACAAAATTGATGATATTGCCGCCCAGGTTGGTAGCAAATGAGATAGCTGAGGTAGCGCTCATGTTTTCGCTGAGCCAGTTCATCAGGTAATTAGTGAATTCCGTAACCTTGTCCGAAATAATGTCCTGCGGAATATTGTGCTGAATCCAGGAGTGGAGCGCAGCCTCATATTTTACGACCGTGCCCATTAAATCCTGCAGCATTGTAGGAACGTTTGTGAATGAAATGCGCCCGATGAGCATAACGGCAAAGCAGTACAGGATTGCCAGCAATGCTGCGATTACAAAGAGATAAGTAATCAGCATGCTGATGAGATAGCGGGCATTCCGTTTTTTTTCAAGCTTAATAGGATCGTCCGGCAGACTTATGAGCAGCTTCAGAAATTTGCCGTCCACAAAAGTCACGAGCGGATTCAGCAGATACGCCAGCACCAGACCGATGAGCAGCGGATTGAAGGCATCTATTAAAACCATAAAGCCGCTGTGCAATCCATTTGAAATAGATCCGATATTTTTTATCAAGAAATAGAGAATATACAGCAGAAATGCATTGAATACGATGAAAAAACTATATCGTATAAACCTGCTGTCTTTTAATATTGCCTTTAATTTATCCATACCCTTTTCCCTTCCTTCAAATTTATATTCATTATATACCTATAAGGGAGTACGGTACAAGAGGGAAACGTATAGTGATGCTCAAAGCAGTGGTTGCAATGCATAGAGCGCTTGCGTTTTTCCGTGCTGCAAAGGCATGCAGACCACACGAAAAAAAGAAATCAAAAAAACTCAAAAAAAGATAGAAAAAAGCGTTGACAAGAGGGCGTATATTTGA
>CAVCML010000012.1:0-39665 GCA_963603335.1 Bacteroidaceae bacterium
ACATGAATTTCCGGTCGTCCTGCCCGTCATGATAACAAAATCGTACCCGCATTTATCCATGTGCCGTATATTCTCACGGCTGAAGTATCCGCGGTCCAGAATGAAACCGAGATGCCGGTAACCATAACTCTGTACTTTTTCTATTGTGTACTGCAGCTGTGAAATATCGACAATACTTCCCGGATAACTTTCGTAGAAGAGAGGTTCAAAGTCCACTGTCCTTTCCTATGATGCGCCTGATTATTTCATCCAGACCGTATTCCTTGATAATTTTATTAATGACAAGATACGGTCCTGCGGATAGACAGCTGCTCCTTAAGCTTCTGGGGTTCTCATCCGGAAGTTCCGCATCCGGGAAGTACTTTCGGAAGTTCTGATTCGGGTACATCATGGTATCGTCATCAGAACTGAGTTTTCCTATGGTCGTTCTTTTAGGTACATTGTACTTCTTCTCAGGATTGTATATGCGGTCATAGGTATACTCCACATACTTTGTATTTCCGCGTCTGTTCAGATTGATTCTGCCTGTGTTTTCAGGAACTTTTACAAGAAAATCGTAATACATTTCAGCCTCGTTTCACGTTAGATATCCTACTCAACTATTATACAAAAAAAAACAGCGTGAAAATCAAGAGAAACCTTGAAATTTCACGCTGTTAAGAGGCTAATTATTTTTGAGTGGTTAAAAAGTCAGGAAGTCCACAATTATTCTTCCTTCATTTGTCCCAGCATACCGTCTCTGTACACCTCTTTCAGTTTCACCGAGACAAACAGGTTAAGCTTCCCCTGTGCTTCCTCCGGGTTCTCATACGGTATATATACTTTAATGTAGTTGCCCGCATACCCGGTAATCATCCGCTGTTCCTCCAGGATTTCCTCCGCAAGCACGCGTTCCGTCCGCCCCGTATTGGCTGCAAAGAACGCTTCCGCAGACTTTTTCCCCACTTCGTGCAGCTTATCGCTTCTGCGATTTTTCACCTGCGGCGCCACATGGCCCTTCATTGAAGCAGCCTTTGTAAACGGCCTCTTGGAATATTTGAAGATGTGAGTTTTGCAGAAAGAACATTCTTCAGCCAGGCTGCAGCTTTCTTCAAAATCAGCTTCCTTTTCACCCGGAAATCCCACGATGATATCGGTCGATAATCCGTAGTACGGATCGGCTTCGCGCAGCACGGAAACGATTTCCAGATAAGCCTTCCTGTCATATGGGCGATTCATGGCTTCAAGCACCCGGCTGCTGCCGCTCTGAGCCGAAAGATGCAGATGATGGCACAGCTTGTCATACTTCAGCAGTCTCTTTACATAATCGGCATTGACCACCGCCGGTTCAAGCGAGCTCAAACGTATTCGAAAATCTCCCGGAATCCTGCTCAGCGCCGCGATAACCTTTTCCACCCCGTAAGGTTCCTCAGGCAAATTGCCTTCCTTATCGGGCCTGATTGTCTCCATCTCATAGAGAGCCGTATTGATGCCTGTCAGCACGATTTCCCGGTAACCGCCCGCAATCAGCTTCTCAGCTTCAGCCACGATTTCAGAAAGCCCGCGGCTGCGCACCTTGCCCCGCGCATATGGGATTACACAGTAGGAACAAAACCGATTGCAGCCCTCCTGGATTTTAATATATGCCCGTGTCCGATTCTCCGTGCTCGTCACCATCCCGGTCTCGTCATAAGTGTCCAACTCCTCGTATCCTTTAACATGAAGCTGCCTCATGCCGTTTTCCTGAAATTCCGCGACATAATCCGTCAGACGGCTCTTTTCATTGGTTCCCGCCACGATATCCACGCCGTCCACCGCCGAGACTTCATCCGGGCTGATCTGCGCATAGCAGCCCGTCACAACCACCACGCTGTCCGGATTTACCTTCTTCATCCTGCGAATATACTGCCTGGACTTCTTATCCGCCACAGCCGTAACCGTGCAGGTATTAATCACGTAAACATCGGCAAATTCACGCTCGTCCACCACAGTGTATCCCTGCTGTTCAAACGCCGCTGCAATCGCCTCCGATTCATATTGATTTACTTTGCATCCAAGGGTATGGAATGCGATTTTCATATTCTTCCTCCTAAATTTGACACTTCTAATTTCGTATTATACCACGAACCCCCACCAATCTCCAAGATATAAAACAGGGAACGCATACATTCCATCAAAGTCATCTAAATCCAGGCTGTTCACTTATTTCTTTTCAATAAACTCCAGAATATGCCCCGCATAGGTTTCCACCATGGCCAGGCTGTCCCAGAAGCCGTTGTGGCTGGCGCCTTCCACGTCTATATACTGCGCGCTGCAGCCGGTGAGACCAGCCTTCACCTGATCCTGATCGGCCTTCGGGAAGATGTCGTCTTCAGTGCCCCACAGCACCAGAACGTCGCCGTGAATGTCTCCGATGAAATCACTGCTGTTGAACTGCAGCAGTCCATCCATCAGGTTTTTCCAGGAAACCATCGGCATCTGTCTCACATGTTCCAGCTCCGCCATTCGGAACGCTTCCGATTCATTCCCCATGGCGGCCCAGTCCTGCAGGAACTGATCCGGCAGTCCATCCGGGTAGTGATCCAGTCCCGGGAAATCATCGTCACCGTTGCGAACACCCAGCAGCACCGGATTGCTCCGGCAGTCCACCGCCGTGTCGATCAGAGTATAATCCGCACAACGCTGCGGAATCTTTACCGCTAAGATCTGCGTGATCAGCGATCCGAAGGAATGTCCCACAACGTGGATATCCTGCAGATCCAGCTTCTCAATCATCTCAATAATATCGCCTGCCAGCAGCTCTCCCGTATAACCGGAAGGTCCCATATCCGGCTTGTCGGTCATGCCGTTGCCGCGATACTCCACGATATAGCAGTGACAACCCGCCTGTTCCAGCACCGGGGCGATCTGCGCCCATGCCACACAGCCGTCGGTCACGCCGTGGATCAGCAGAACTGTCTTACCGTCCTTTGGCCCACACTCGTAATACGCCATGGTGACGCCGGTGTCCAGCGCCAGACGATGCTGCTCCCAGTCCACTTCCGCATAATCATAATATGTCTTACTCATAATATTGTCCTATTTTATTCAATCCTAAAAATTATATACCGTCTGCGAAGCTTCCGTGCTCCACAAATAAAAATCCTCACGCCCGACCATCTTAGGCGTCACCCCCAGAATCGATTTCAGCTCTCGGTTCATATGACTCAAGTCGGAGTATCCACATTCCAGAGAAATCATGGTTTTGGAAATATCCTTGCTGCAAAGCAGCATCAGCAAAGCCTTATGAGCCCGCACCAGACGGCACATCTTCTTCGGGCTGAATCCGGTGTACTCTTTAAAGACCCGCTCCACATACCGCGGGCTGTACACCAGCTCCTGTGAGATCCGCTCTACACCCACATTGCCGCCGCTGCTGCAGATAAGATCCACCGCATGCTGTACCAGCATATCCTTGTATTCGTCGGACCGTGCAAACCCGGAGATATACTCCTTCGCCAGGCTCACCCGCTCTAAGAAATTTGGAGAGCGGCGCATGTCGTCGATAAACTTCCACTCTCTGATGTGAAGCGCCAGATCCTGCTGCTGATCCATGAACGTACTGATGTCCCCCATCAGCTCCGGCGGAAACTTTCCGGGAAGAAAACGCATGCCGAAGATGTAGTCACTCTCCTGAAAATCCATAGCATACAGAGTCGTGATTGTGCCACAGACCGAGATTCCCTGACAAAAATCATTCTGAAATGCCAAAACCACATCCACGCAGCCATCCGGGATGACCGGAATGCTCACCTGCGAATTTTTCGGGAAAGCCTCATAGCACATAGACACAATCCGATGCGCAGGATCCCGCTGCGCCAGATAAAATTCTCTGTAATGTAATTCGTCAGAATAATAGCCGGGCTGACAGCATAACGATTTGGAATAATTCTCTATTCTGTTGTTGCTGAATGATTGATACATAATAATGCCCCATTGTTTCGTATACTGCAGCGTTCAGGCTATATTATATCACACTTTCCCTTATTTCAGCAGGAAGGATACGATGTACAGAGCGATAATCAGAACGGTCATAACGCTGACTGCAATCTTCCAGATTTTATACTCCCTGTCCATCTTGGCCTTTTCTGCCGGAGACGGGATATCTTCTTCCAGCATCGCTGCTTCTTTTGCCTGCATTTCCTTGATTTCTTCCTGAGATATACTGCCCTTTCTTGCGAAAAGGTAGAATACGATCAAGCTGCATGCTGTAATGACAAAGCTGATTCCTACGTGTACCCAGCCGCAGCTCCACATCATCAGAGCATAAATTATAATGCTGCTGACCGCAGAAAATACCGGCCAAGGTGCTTTATACGGACGTTTCAGTTCCGGTTCCTTTCTGCGCAGCTGCCAGAAGGAAATGAATCCAATGATATAGCACCAGAACAAGGAACAGATGTTGATCTGGGCAACGAATGCGATGGAGTTGGTCAATATCAGCAAGAAAGATATGATACCTACCGTTAAAATTGCGATGTGCGGTGTGCGGAATTTCGGGTGGAGTTTTCCGAATACTCTCGGCAGGCATCCGTCCTGTCCCATCTGATAAATGTAGCGGGACGGTGCTTCAATACCGGGGTTCATCGTGGAAAAGTCTCCGCCGAAGGCGATGCCGATGCAGAGCAGCACGATTGGGAATCCCATGTAGCCGGCCATCTGCAGCCCCTCTGCATACGGTGCAGCAGCTTCTGCCAGAGTGCTGTGGGAAGCTGCCGGCACCAGGCCGGCCAGGAACCACTGGAACAGTGCATTTACAATGAATATAACGAACGGTGCCAGGAACAGTGCCCTCGGAATATTGATCTGCGGATACTTGATTTCTCCGCCCATACCAACACAGGTTTCAAATCCGGCATAGCACCACCAAATCCAGGTCAGAATCTCTACCCATGCCTTGAATCCGGGGAATGTGGTCAGTGTTTCCGGTAAATAGTTGGAGAAATCGATGTTGTGAATCATAACCAGCATCCATACAGCCGATACTGACCAGAAAAAGAACACGAACGCATTCTGCCATCTGCCCGATAATTTAACGCCCCGGTAATTGATGAACACAAAAAGGAACATCAGAATCGCTGCGATAATCCGGTTGTCGATAACAACGCTCATACCCATTCCCTTGAAAATCCAGGAGAAGTAGTTGGAGAACGCCAGCGACTCCGTGGAGCAGCATGCGATTAGCGCCATCAGATAATGCCATGCCGAAATGTTTGCCACCGGCAAGCTGATTGCTCTCTTGGCATAGTTATACGTACCTCCTGCATACGGCAAAGCAGCGCCCATTTCCGCATACATCAGTGCCGGTAAAATACAAATCAACAGTCCGATAAAGGTCAGCAGGATGATGCCGGCTCCCATGATACCGACACAATTCGCACCGGTGGTGAACAGGCCAACACCGATTACCGTACCGGTGGTAATGGTGATACCTTCCCGCATACCCAACTGTCTATTTAGTGTTACGTGGTTGGATTCCATAGTAATGCCTCCTAAAATGATAAATAATAATGAATAAATCTATAGGGATCCCTCTCTTGTCGTAAATTATACTTTTTTCCTATTTCACTCGCTAGAATAAAAACGAACAACCCACAAAAATAGAACCACTCTCTTTCACTCATTGCAAAGCCTTTCACCGGTACAAAAAAGAAGTGTATTCATCATGCAGAAATACACTTCTCATTCTTACCATTGCACACTTCTTCTTTATACCATTCTAAGCTCTGCAAAGTCTACAGTTCCAGCTCATACAGCGTCATGGCGATAGCTGCCATTCCGGCTGTTTCCGTCCGCAAAGTTGTTTTCCCCAGTGAAACGGATCTGCCGCCGGCTTCTACAATCTGCTCGGCTTCTTTCTCGGAAAAGCCTCCCTCCGGGCCTATGATGACGGCGACAGTCTCCGGCTTTCCTGCCGGCTGCCGCAGCACATCCTTGATACTCGTTCCGTCTTCATTTTCATAAGGGAACAGCACCAAGTCAAAGTCTGCAAACCGCCGAATCGCCTCCGGCAGCTTTACTGCATCCTCCACACGGGGGATGATTCCCCGTTTGCACTGCTTCACCGCTTCATTTGAAACCTTCTGCCAGCGCTGGATTTTCTTGCCGAAATTACCTTTGTCGGTCACCACCGTCCGGTCCATAAACACCGGCACGATTCCGCACGCTCCCAGCTCCACAGCTTTCTGAACAATCAATTCCATCTTGCCTTGTTTGGGGATTCCCTGAAACAAGGTGATTTTCGTTTCAGGTTCCGCTGAAAATTTCTGTTTATCCAGAATCTCCACCCGACAGCACTCCGGTTCCATGAAAGAAATCCGCCCGTGATATTCCCACATATCGCCATCCGATACGTCGATTTCGCTCCCCTCTTTCAGCCGAAGCACCTTATACATATGATGAAGATCTTCTTTGTTTTTAATCTCGATATATTCCGCTCCCACATCTTCCGGAGCAACAAAAAATCTACTCATGTTTTCCCTCGGGCACTGCCGCAATCGCGCACCATTCGCCATCCTCAGCAATCTCCAGTATTTTAAATCCTGCCTCGCGGATTGCTGCAGAAACCTTTTCTTCCTTTTCCACTAAAATGCCTGACGAAATAAATACGCCGTCCTTTGTCAAGTGCTTTCTGGCGTCCTTCGAAAGAAGCATTACAAGATCCGCCATCAGGTTTGCCACAATCACATCCGCCGTGAAATCCACGCCCTTGGTCAGATCGCCCTGCACGACCTTTACAACATCCTCCGCGTGATTTGCTTCCACATTTTCATTAGCCACTCGCACCGCATCCTCGTCGATTTCGATGCCCAGAATCTCACGGCTTCCCAGCAGCGCTCCGCAGATTGAAAGTATTCCTGAACCGCAGCCGACATCCAGTATCTTTTTGTCCTCCGGATTGTCTCCCAGATATTTTTCCATCAGCTTCATGCAGAGCGAGGTCGTCTCATGAGTCCCCGTTCCGAATGCCATCCCCGGATCTATCTCGATGACCAGTTCACCGTCCTCAGGAGTATATTCTTCCCACGTTGGCTTTACCACAATACGGTTTGTCACCTTTGTCGGTTTGAAGAATTCTTTCCACTTGTCCTTCCAGTCTTCATCATCTACGATGTTTTCCGTAATCGTCAGACTGCCGAGATCCGACTGCGGACCGAACTCACCGGCTCTCTGGCGTCTTTGCAGCGCCGAAACACCGTCCTTTACCATGAGTGCCATCTGCTGTGCCATAGGATCCGATTCATCAAAATACAGCGAAACCACCGGTTCGCGATTCAGGTTTTTCTTGAGCTCATCATCGATGTAGTCCCAGCCGTATTCATGTTTTTTCTGCAGAATATCATCCATATCATGCGGATCGTCAATCGACATCTCCGTAATTCCCATTCCGAGCAGCAGTCCCGTAATCTGTTCCACGCCCTGTTCCGATGCCTGTATTTTTAATTCAAGATAGCGCATACTCTCCTCCTGTATTTTCTGTTTGCATCTGCCGTTTCATCTGCAGATTTCCTAACTGATGGCCGAATGTTTCCATTTTCCTCCGCGATATCTGATGACAAAGCAAATGGATCTGACAATCCAGTCGATAATCATAGCCACCCAAACGCCGAAAACGCCCATGCCAAGCACCGAGCTCAGCATATATCCCGACAATATCCTGAAAATCCACATTGAGCCCACGCCGATAACCATGGTATACATGACATCGCTGGCCGCACGAAGCACGTTCGGCAGTGAGAACGAAATCGGCCAGATTGCAACAGCGCATGCATTGTGGAATAAAATAAGTTTGCCGGCCAAATCTCCCGTTGCCTCCGAAAGTCCGTATAAATCGACGATTACCGGTATCAGCAGGATGATTAAAATATCCACGGTTCCCATCAGAAGATAGACCCATTTAATCAATTTTTTGCCGTAATAGCGTACCTGTTCATAGTCACCGCTGCCTACGCACTGACTTATTACGGAAACGATGCCGTATCCCACAGCCATACCCGGCAGCACGGAAATAACAGCTACCGTATTCGCTACCGCATTGGCTGCAATAGCCGCCGTTCCAAAGCCCGATATCATACTGAGAAGCATCAGTTTTCCGAGCTGGAACATGCTGTTTTCAATGCCGTTCGGAATACCGATTCGCAGAATGTTCTTAATCAGCCTCCAGTTCGGCCGCAGCACGAACGGTTTGCTCAAATGTACTGTCAGGTTAGGATTTCTGAGAGCCTTGATAACGATAACAGCTCCGACGATACGTGCTGCCAGCGTCGGTATCGCGACACCTTCCACGCCCATACCGAATCCATATAATAAAGCCGCATTTCCGCTGATGTTTATCACGTTCATCAGCAGTGAAATCTTCATGGCAACCTTAGAATTTCCCATGCTTCTAAACAGTGCTGCCCCGGCGTTATAGACTGCAATCAGCGGCACCGTTGCCACCACAATATTATAATATGTATTGCAGTAGTCCATGACCTGCTGCTCCACATCGCCGAATACCAACGGCAGGATTCCCTTGCGGAATATGTACATTACTGCAATAATTATCATCGAAAGCACCGTAATGAAAAGCAGCAGCTGATCTCCGGCTTTTCTGGCATCCTCCGTTTTTTTCTGCCCGAGAAATTGACCGACCACTACCGCTCCGCCCGTCGCCAGTGCCGTCATTACAGTAATCAGCAGTACCATGATAGAGTCCACCAGAGAAACCGCCGATACCGCTTCTTCTCCGACACTTGCAACCATAAAAGAATCCGCAATTCCGATGGCGAACACCAGCAGCTGTTCCATGAACAGCGGCCACATGAGGCGAATCAGATATTTATTTGTAAACATCCGCGTCCCCGCCGCTGTGCCGGTTTTACTCTCTGTTTCTTTTATTGAGTTTTCTTCTTTCCTTAAAAATTTCATATCTCTTTCATACTATTCTTGTTTTTCGCTGTCGTCAAGACCTCTGTCAAAGTTCTATTTTTCTGTCAATAATCAGAGGTTCACTTAGACATCCTCAGGTCTTTGCAGCAAAAATAAAGAGCGCATATTCCATTCGGATACGCACCCTTGTTTTCCTATATTAATCTGTCCGTTTCCCTAGGAGAAAAACTCCTTAAGGGAGTCCAGGAAGCTGCTCTTCTTCTGATAGCAGTCATCCGTTACCTTTTCAGCCATGGCTGAAATCGCCTTTTTCTGCTTTGATGTAAGTTTTGTCGGCACTTCCAGATTTACCTTCACATAAAGGTCGCCCTTGCGGCTTCCGCGCACGCTCTTGATGCCCTTGCCTTTAAGTCGGAATACCGTTCCCGGCTGAGTTCCCGACGGAACCTTATACGATACCTTGCCTTCCAGAGTCGGCACCACGATTTCATCGCCCAGCGCCGCCTGATCGAAGGTAATCGGAATCTCAAGCCACAGATCCTGTCCGCGCCGCTCGAACATCTTATGCGGTTCCACATTGATGACGATGTACAAATCACCGTCCGGACCTCCGTTGATGCCCGGTTCTCCCTGTCCCTTAATCGGAATTACGGAATCATTGTCCACACCGGCAGGAATGTTTATTGAAATTGTCACATTGTCTCTGACCTTGCCGCTGCCGCCGCAGTCCTTGCACGGAGTTTCGTTAATCTCACCCGTACCGCCGCAGTCCGGACACGGAGATACGCTCTGGAATGTTCCCAGAGGAGTTCTCTGAGCCGTCCGCACTTCTCCGGTGCCGCCGCATTTCGGACATGTCTTCTTGGATGTTCCCGGAGCTGCGCCGGTGCCGCCGCACGTCTTGCATTTCACGTATTTATTAAGCCGAACTTCCTTCTTCGTACCAAAGGCAGCTTCTTCAAAGGTAATCGTAACGGCCTTCTGCAAATCGCTTCCCTTGCGCGGTCCATTGTTGCGTCTGCTTCTTCCGCCGCCGAATCCACTGAATGCGCCTCCAAACATATCAAAGATATCTTCAAATCCGCCAAAGCCGCCGAAACCGCCGCTGCCGCCGCCAAATCCGGCATTGGGGTCAACTCCGGCATGACCGAACCTGTCATACTTTTCCTTCTTTTCCGGATCGGAAAGCACCGCGTAAGCTTCATTTATTTCCTTGAATTTCTCCTCGGCTTCCTTATCTCCCGGGTTCTTATCCGGATGGTATTTCATAGCCATCTTGCGGAAAGCTCTTTTGATATCATTATCGCTGGCCCCTTTCTTTAATCCCAGGACCTCGTAATAATCTCTTTTATCTGCCATTAAACTATCCTCTAATTTATTTCTCATTAACACACGATAATCCGGTGCGCAGAGGATACAAATCGTATTCCCGCGCACCGGATTGACCGGTTTACTACACCTTAAGCACTTTCAGCAGGTTTTATTGCCTGTTTTTATTTATCGTCATCAACCACTTCATAATCAGCGTCAACTACGTTGTCATCCTTTGGCTGAGCTCCGGCTCCTGCACCTGCTGCACCCGCACCTGCTGCACCTGCGCCCATGTTCGGGTCTGCGCCCGCTGCGCCTGCAGCCTGTGCCTGCTGATACATTTTAGCTGAAATTGTGTGGAATTTCTCCGTCAGAGCTTCAGTCTTAGCTTTGATATCATCGATATTTCCTGCTTCCAGAGCCTTGGACAATTCATCCTTAGCAGCATTGATATCGTTCTTTTCTTCCTCGGAAAGTGCGGAATCCAGTTCCTTCACATTCTTTTCGGTTTCATAAATCAAAGTTTCAGCCTGGTTTCTCACTTCGATTTCTTCTTTTCTCTTCTTGTCTTCTTCTGCGTACTGTTCTGCTTCCTTTACCTTTGCATTGATTTCGTCTTCAGACAGCTTCGTGGAAGAAGTGATTGTAATGCTCTGTTCCTTGCCTGTTCCCATATCCTTCGCATGTACGTTTACGATACCGTTGGCATCGATATCAAATGTAACTTCGATCTGCGGGATGCCGCGCGGGGCAGGCGGAATACCGGACAGCTGGAAACGTCCCAGCGTAGTATTGTCTGCAGCCATTTCTCTTTCACCCTGCATTACGTGAATGTCTACAGCGGTCTGATTGTCTGCAGCGGTTGAGAAAATCTGACTCTTCTTCGTCGGAATCGTCGTATTTCTTTCGATCAGCTTCGTTGCAACTCCGCCCAGTGTCTCGATGGACAGTGACAGCGGTGTTACGTCCAGAAGCAGTACGTCGTTTACTTCACCTGTCAGTACGCCGGCCTGAATGGAAGCACCGATAGCTACGCATTCGTCCGGGTTGATTCCCTTGAACGGTTCCTTGCCGGTAATCTTCTTAACAGCTTCCTGTACAGCCGGAATTCTTGTGGATCCGCCGACCAGGATTACCTTTGAAAGATCGCTGTTGCTTACGCCTGCGTCTGCCATAGCCTTTCTCATAGGCTCAATCGTAGCATTTACCAGATTAGCAGTCAACTGATCGAATTTAGCTCTTGTAATATCCATGTTCAGATGCAGAGGACCGTTTTCGTTTACCGTGATGAACGGCAGGTTTACGTTTGTCGTCTGCGCGCTGGACAGCTCTTTCTTGGCCTTTTCTGCAGCTTCCTTCAGTCTCTGATGCGCCATGTTGTCGTTTCTGAGGTCTACGCCGTTTTCCTTGGCAAAGCTGTCTGCCATGAAGTTTAACAGTGCTTCGTCGAAGTCATCGCCTCCGAGTTTATTGTTGCCGTTTGTAGCCAGTACTTCGAATACGCCGTCGCCCAGTTCCAGAACGGATACATCGAATGTACCGCCGCCCAGGTCGTATACCAGAATCTTGTGCTGTTCTTCGTCTTTATCAAGGCCGTATGCCAGAGATGCTGCCGTAGGTTCATTGATGATTCTCTTAACATCAAGACCTGCGATCTTGCCTGCGTCCTTGGTTGCCTGCTTCTGGCTGTCTGTAAAGTAAGCCGGTACTGTTATAACAGCTTCCGTTACCTTTTCTCCCAGATAGCTTTCTGCATCAGCCTTCAGTTTGCCCAGAATCATTGCGGAAATATCCTGCGGCGTGTATTTTTTACCATCGATTTCTACCGTATGATCTGTACCCATATATCTCTTAATGGATGCGATTGTTCTGCTCGGATTGGTGATTGCCTGTCTCTTGGCAGTTTCTCCGACCAGTCTTTCTCCGTTCTTTGCAAATCCCACGATAGATGGTGTCGTTCTGTTTCCTTCTGCGTTAGCGATAACAACCGGTTCTCCGCCTTCCAGTACAGCTACGCACGAGTTTGTAGTTCCTAAGTCAATTCCTATTACTTTTCCCATTTCAGTTTCCTCCTCAATTTATATTATGAAAGCTAGCCTGCGACTTTAACCATGGACGGCCGTATTACCTTGCCGTTCAATGTATAGCCCTTTTGCATTACACCGGAAACCACACCGCTTTCATACTCGTCGGTTTCCTCGCTCATCACAGCGTTGTGGAAATTCGGGTCAAATTCTTCCCCCAGCGCCGGGATTTCTGCCAGACCTGACTTCTTCAGTACATCGCCCAGCTGCTTAAAAATCATCTCCATACCTTCTTTGAAGCTGTCCCCCTGACCTTCCTGATTCAATGCTCTTTCAAAATTGTCAAGCACATCCAGGAGCTCCGTTACCAGTTTCTCGTTGGCATAAGAATATAAATCTTTTTTCTCCTTTTCTACCCTTTTTTTATAATTCTGAAAATCCGCCATCAGCCGCATATAGCGCACGTCGGAATCTTCCTCCGGCTCTTTTTCTGCCGCCTCTTCGGATTTATCATTCTGCTCTTCTGCCGCATCCGTCTTTTCTTCCGGTTCTGCTGCAGTTTCCTGCGCTTCTTCTTCCGGCGCAGCTTCCTTCTTGATATCTTCTGTATCAACCATTGCCCTTTTTATCTCCTTCCGTTTCTCCTTCCGTAATCTTGAAAGCGTCGCTGATATTATCCGTCAGATATTCTACGACCGATGTTATCTCACCGTACCGCATTCGCGTAGGCCCGATGACTCCGATTTTACCCATCAGCTTGCCGTCCACATGATACGTTGCCGTAATCATGCTGCAGTCCTGCATGGCTTCCGTCTCGTTTTCATTGCCTATGGTGATAATCACACCGTTTTCCCTGTTGATGAGAGCCCTTGTGAGATCCTCTCTCTTATCCATCATCTCCAGGAACATCTTCGCTCTGTCCAGATCGTTGTATTCCGGAAGTGAAAATATATTAGTAAGCCCATCCATATACAGGTTTACATTCAGCATATCTTCCAGCGTCTTGACGAAGCTCGGTACGATATTCCGTTCGAACATCGCCATGGATTCCGCATCCGTCTTGAAGCTTTCAATAATATCGAGCGTCAGCGCTTCACTCAAAGTCTTACCTCGATAATTGTATGTCATCGTCTTCGATAAAATCCGCAGCGAATCCTCCGAAGCCGGTTTTTCCAGATGTACCGTTCTGTTTGAAACCTTGCCGCTTTCCGATACCAGCATCAGCACCACCGTATATTCATCCACCGGCAGCAGATTGATATATTTAAGCGTATCTTCTTCTTTTCGCGGCGTCATCGCAAATGCCGTCAGATTGGTAATTTCCGACAAGACATGCGCTGCCTGCTTTATCAGGTTTTCCAGTTCCGTCACATTCCCGTAAAGTCTGGCTGCAATCGCATCCTTTTCCTCGTTTGTAAGTTCCCGTTTTTTCATCAGCTCGTTGACGTACAGTCTGTAAGCCTTCTCAGAAGGAACTCTGCCGGAGGATGTGTGCGGATGGCTCAGATAGCCAAGCTCCTCCAAATCCGACATCTCATTCCTGACCGTAGCCGGGCTTACTCCGAGATCGTAATTCTTGGAAATCGTCCGGGATCCGACAGGCTCTGCCGTTCGTATGAAGTCCGCTATGATGGCCTGTAATATTTTTAGTTTTCTCTCACTTAAATCCATCTTAGCCCTCCTGTTTGTTAGCACTCTTTCTATTCGAGTGCTAACCTTGATTTAAATGTACCACTACGATAGTATAAAGTCAACACTATTTTTAAAATTTTTTATCCCCGCGAATGAATTTTTTTAAATAGAAAAGATACAGGTAGGTTTCCTTGACCGTTTTGCCGTAAGATGCTTCCAAAGCCTCCTTATATAACTCAAGCTGCCCTGCATACCGCTGCCTGATCTCTTCCTCCGCCTCTTCTGAATCCACATATGAATTCTTGTAATCGATAAGCACCAGCCCATCCTCTTCTTCAAAGAAACAGTCGATAACCCCCTGGACGATAGTAGCCGCTCCGTTCACATCCTTTTGAAGTATAAACTCCCGCTCTTTCTGCAAAGAGTGCGCACACGCCGCTCTTTGCCCTATATCCTGTGCAAAGAATCCGAGAATCTGATCTATCCGTATTCCCTTGGCTTCCTGCTCCGAAAGGCTTCCCGCATTTTTCAGTTCATCTACAGTCCGCTGAATAAACGGTCTGCCCCGCTCCATCGCTTCTGCAAAGTTCAGATGCTCCATCACCAGGTGCATGGCACTGCCGCGCTGTGCCGCAGTAAGGCCTTTTTGCTCCGCTGCAAATGCCGGTTTCTGCAAAAGTATCCGCTCCGTTTCCGCCGCACTCGCTCCTGCCATCTCCGTAACCGAATATTTTGATTTGATTTTTACGGCATCTTTATATGGATATTGATAAGAAAGTCCTGCAGCAATCTGTTCCATGCGTGCACTCTCTTCATTTGAAAGCCGGTTGCCGGCGGCCCGCTGCTGCAGCTGCCGCATTCTGTACATCAAATCCTCCGCCGAGCAGCTGCCTGTTTGCTCCGGGGCTGCTTCTGTAAGGCTTCCCGGTGATTCCATGCAGATTTCTTCGCCTGCCTGCTTTAACGGCGCATACATCATGTCCAGAAACGATCTGCATCCCGCCTGTTCTTCATCCAGGCTCTCCGAATTTTTTACCGATCCCACGATTTCCAGCCGGTCGATGGCGCGTGTCAAAGCTACATATAAAATACGCACTTCTTCTTCCAGTTCTTCTGCGGCCTTTTTCCCTTCAATGACACGCTGCAAAAGAGTCTTTCTGTGCCAGCCTTCCGAACGGTTCACCATAGGCAGACCGATGCCGCAGTCCTTGTGCATTTCCATGGTGCCGCCGCTTCCCCGAAACCTGATATTGCGTCCCGCTCCCGCCAGAATCACCACCGGGAACTCCAGACCCTTGCTCTTATGCACCGTCATGATTCGAACAACGTTTTCGTTTTCACCTATAGTTTTAGCCTCTCCCATCGACAGGTTGTTCTTCTTCATGGCATCTATATACGAAAGGAAGCCGTACAGTCCCGTATAATTGCTTTCCTCAAAAGCCGCCGCCTTTTCCACCAGCATCCGCAGATTTGAAATTCGCTGTTTGCCTACCGGCAGTCCGCTGCAGTAATCATAATATCCCGTCTCATAGAGAAGCACCCTCAGCAGTTCCTCCAGACTCACGGTACGTCGAAGTTCTTTCCAATATGCAAGCTGCGCCAGCATCTTCTTGATTTTTTCCTGCAAAGGTTTCTCCGCAGGCTCTTCAGCCTCTGCATAGCTGCATACAGCTTGATAAAAGCTGCCTTCTCTGAATGCAATACGTATATTGGCGAGCTGCCCGGCACTGAAATCAAAAATCGGTGAATGCATCACCGAAATCAGCGGAATGTCGCGCCGTGTATTGTCGATGACTTTCAGCAGATTGACAAAAATTTCGATTTCCACCGATTCGAAATATCCTCCCGGATTTTCTCCGAACGCAGGAATCCCCCTGTCATTGAGTGCCTTTTCTATCGCAGGAATCATATTGCGGTTGCGTGAGAGAATGACAATATCCCGATATTCCACCGGCCGCTCTTCGTTCCTTTTGACATCATAAATCATCTTGCCCTTGTTTTCTTCCGCAACTCGGGTGATAACCGCAATCTCGCGATCAATGCTTTCTATGCCGTCATCCTCACTTTCTTCCATTTCCGCTCTGTCAATAATGCTCATGCGGCTCCGATAGCCCGGATGCTCCTTCGGCGCGGTACAATGCAGTCTCGCATCCTCATCGTAATCATCCATCACCGCTTCGAAGACAGTGTTGACGGTCTGTGTCACGCAGCTTTTGCTGCGGAAATTGCTGTTTAAATCAATTTTTTCGCTCCGTGATTCCTCTTCTTTCTTATACAGATTATATTTGCTGCGAAAAATCTCCGGTTCCGCCAGTCGGAATTTATAGATGCTCTGCTTCACATCACCGACCATAAAAAGATTGTTTTCCCGGCAAATCTTACCCGCTATGATTTCCTGCAGCATATTGCTGTCCTGAAACTCATCAATGAAGATATAGATAAATTTATCCCGATATTCCCGGGCTGCCATTGAGTTGTCCAGAATTCTCGATGCGTAATGCATCACATCGTCAAAATCCACCATATTTTTTTCCTGCTTTTTCTCACGAAAAATTCGTTCGAATTCTTCCAGCAGTTCAATCAGATATACCGTATCTTCATAGAGCAGCTTCAGTTCTTCTTCCGCCTCCTCTTGGCTGCGGTTAAAATACTTTTTGCGCAGGTCATCAATCTCCTTTTTCCCTCTTTTACGCAGATTGGAAACCATCTCTTTAACGTTTTCGTAATAATCCTTTTCTTCCTTTGATGCACGCATGGTATTGAATTTAAGATCGCCCAGCGTCTCGCTCATCCGGAACAGCCGGCTCACTTCTTCGCAATCGGTGATGTCACATTTCGAATCCGGACCCAGCTCATGCTCTATATCATCCAGTTTCTCTGCATCTTCCTGTGCTTTTGCAGCCAGAATCTCTATGCCGCTCTCTTCAAGAATGTCTGCCGCTTCCGCATAGTAACGGCGAGCTTTTTCTATACCGCTGCACAATGTCCTGCGCAGGAATCCCGCAATCCCGGTGGAAATCAGTGCATCTTCCGACTTAAATCGCTCCGTGCTTTCCTTCGCCCATGTAAAATAATCCGGTACGCTTCGCAGCTCGTCATATAAGCTTATCATGCTGTCCTTTAAACGATTTTCATTCCGATCGCCGCTGTATTTTCTGAGAAATGTCTTGAATCGTTCAAAATCCTCTTCGAATCGAGCTTCAAACAAAGCATCCATGCTTTCTCTTTTGAGAATTGAAACCTGAATCTCATCTCCGATGACAAACCCCGGCTCCAGATCCGTCAGATAAAAATACCGGCGCATAACTTCCAGTGCAAAATTGTGGAATGTCCCGATATTGGCCTTATACATCATATCCAGCTGCCGCTTTAAAAAAGTCCTGTCGGCACCCGGCTTTTCCATCTCTTTGCGGATTGCCTGTTCCAGACGCTCCCGCATCTCCTGAGAGGCCGCATTTGTAAAAGTTGTTATGAGGAATCTGTCCACATCAATTTTATCTCGCAGAATAAGCTGCTTGATTCGCTCGATTAACACTGCTGTCTTTCCCGATCCCGCCGCTGCGGAAACCAGTATGTTTTTCCCTCTGGATTCTATTGTATGGGCTTGCGCTTCTGTCCACTGCATAGCTGTTCTCCTGTTCTTCCGTTCACTGTTTTCAGTATACATCCTTTCGCCCGTATGTACAATAAATTATAACCGTGAGAATAAACACCAGGCACTCAGTCACAGGAAACGAGAGCCACACGCCGCAAAGACCCAGCAGCTTAGCCAGCAGGAACGCCATCGGTACGATGAGAATTAGCCCCCTGAGAAGCGATATCACATGAGCCGGAAACGCTCGCTGAGTCGATGTGAAATATATAGCCATGGAAATATTTATTCCTGCAAATATGATTGCCAGAAAATATATTTTCAGTCCCGTAACCGCAATAGTCTGCAGCGACATATTTTCTTCGCTGTTAAAGATATGTGTGATGCCGTCAGCCATAAAAAATACAATCCCGTAGATAATTACAGAAATCACTGCAGCCGTCCTTACGGCGTAGTGCAGATTTTTCCGCACAATGGTCATCTGCCCTTCTCCGAAAGCTCTGCTGATCAGCGGCTGTATTCCCTGAGCAATTCCCGTATAGATGGCGATTACCACCAGTGAGATGTTGGCAATAACGCCGTATGCTGCCACCCCTGTATTTCCCGAAAGATCCAGAATTAAAAGGTTGAATACAAGAATCACGATTCCCGATGAAAGCTCTGTAATAAATGATGGGAATCCAAGTGCAGCCGTAATCTTCAATGTCCCTGCAGCAGCCTTTGCAGAAAAAACGGATTTTTTTCGCAGAAACTGCAGGCGATGCGGCCGCTTCGCCCAGTGAAAGCCGGTCACACAAAGGCCAATCATCGGTGACATGCCTGTAGCCAGAGCCGCTCCGAAAATGCCCATCCCAAGCGGGAAAATAAACACATAATCCAGCAGAATATTAGCGAGACTTCCGATGACCATGGCCGCCATAGCCAGATTGGGATCCCCGTCATTTCTGACAAAACAGATCATCACATCATTCATCACAAAAAACGGAGCAAAGCAGCACAGAACTTTCAGATAAACTCCGGTCATTCCCAGGACCACACCCGCTGCTCCGAATGCCGCAGCAATCTGCTTCGAAAACATCAGCCCCACTATTACAAATAATAACGAAAACAAAAAAGCCGCCGCTGCCACGATTGAGAAAACTCGATTGGCTTTTTCCTCTTCCATCTGTCCCCTTAAGACAGAATATCGGGTCGCACCGCCCATACCGAGCATCAGACCGGCACCTCGAATCAGATTATAAATCGGTATAGCCAAATTGAGCGCCGCCAAGCCCTGTGCACCCATTGCCTTTGATATGAAAAAAGTATCCGCCAATATATAGCAGGCAATCCCCACCATTCCCATCACGTTAAATGAAACATATCTGGTGTATTCCTGCAGCGGATGCGGATGCTGATTCTGCTCCGTTTCCCGTCTGTTCGTCTGCATTTTAAACTCCTTTGATACAAAACAAACGCCGGTATTTCATATCTTCTAAGGCCTAATGATATGAAATCCGGCGCCCTTCGCGCATCTGCCCGGCGGCAGCATGATTTTCACTTATGTTCTTTCTTGAAATTATAACACACCCGATGAGTCGATACAAGCAGTTCAATATATCATCTCTGCAGTACAAAATTATTCACTCGATTGGATTTTTTGTCATATTATTTCTATTTTACTTTTTATGAACAAAATGCAGCCATAAACCGATATTAACAGCAATTATACCTATAAAACCCTCTAAAGCACTTGTTATTTCATGTATTCCAATTTTATATATTAAGAAAAAAAATAATAAAACAATTAGAATAATATTACTCAAACAACACTTGGAATAATTACTCATCATATCACCTCTCAATATTTAGATTTAGCAGGTATGTATTCGACAAATTTTTCAACTGCAGGTGTAAGATTTTTCTTATCTTTGAATACGAGACCGATTGTGCGATAGTACGGAACTTTGAGCGGACGAATCTCAAGCCTGTATGGGACGCGCTGCAGAATCATGTCCGGCAGGATGCTGACGCCGAGGCCCTTTTCCACCATGGCCATAATAGCGAAATCTTCCCATGTGGTAAAGGCTATATCCGGCTTTGCCCTGTGGCGTTCCAGAAGATCGGACACTTCTGTTTTGCCGCCGTGTTCCAGCAGTAAAAAAGGGATACCGTTTAATTCTTCGATTTCCACCGCTTCTTTTTCAGCTAATGGATGACCCTGCGGAAGAACCATCTTGTATTCGTCTCGAATCAGTTCAAGGCTTTCCAATCCTGATGCTGCCGGCAGTGGGAGAAAACCGCAATCGACACGCCCTTCGCCCAGCCAGGCTTCAATTTCCTTATAATCCCCCAGCAAAAGCTCATATTCGATTCCCGGGTAATCTTCCTTCATCCGCGCAAAGATGTCCGGCAAAATATTGATGGCCACGCTGGCAAAGGTACCGATGCGGACAAGACCGGTTTCAAGACCTTTCATTCGCTGAAGCTGCCCCTCCAGATTGCCGTATTCATGGAGAAGTTTTCGGATAAAGGGCAGAATCTGTTCTCCGGAGGCGGTTAGGCAAACGCCGCTTTTGCTTCGCTCCAGCAGGGCCATGCCCCACTCCTTTTCCAAATCGGCAATCATCTTGCTGACAGAGGACTGAGCATAATTCATGGATTCTGCTGCCGCTGTAAAACTGCCGCTCTCAATGGTTTTTACGAAGGCAAGATATTTCAGTAATGAATTTTCCATGTTTTATATTCCTTTTTTCGATACGTTCAATCTAAAACATTCGCTTTTTCTATTATAACAATACCGGTATACTATGGCAAGAAACAACAAGGGGGAATCTGCATGAATTTCAAGAGCAAAAATATAGATATGCTGCATGGTCCGCTGGCAGGGAAAATACTTCTCTTTACCATTCCCATCGCATTGAGCAGTATGGTCCAGCAGCTTTTCAATGCTGCAGACATCGCCGTCGTAGGACTTTTCGATGATGCCAATGCATTGGCTGCGGTGGGAACCAATACGGAAATCGTTGCCCTGATTGTATCCGTCTCCACGGGACTGGCTGTGGGCGTCAACCTGTTGGCAGCAAACGGAATCGGGCGAAAGGAAACAGACAGGGTTTCGGAGAGCGTGCATACAATTCTCCTCTTAGCCTTGTTCTTCGGTATCGGCGGCTGCTTGCTGGGGCAGCTGATCTGCCGACCGCTTCTGTCGCTGATACAGACACCTGCCGCCATTTTAAATGAAGCAAGCCTTTATCTGAGGATTTACCTCATGGGCTATCCCTTTCTTCTGCTTTATGATTTTGCCTCCGCAATTCTGCGGGCCCGAGGCGACAGCCGATATCCCTTTATCGCCCTGACTCTGTCCGGCATCTTAAATGTGGGACTGAACCTCTTATTCGTGGCCGTCTTCGGCATGGGCGTTGCAGGCGTTGCCAGCGCCACGATCCTGGCCACCGTCCTGTCGGCTGTTCTGGTAATTTTGCGTCTCTCAAGAGAGATGAAGTTAAGCATTCAGCAGAGGCACTTTTTACCGGCGGCCGCAAATGAAATCCTGCAGACCGGAATCCCCGCTGCCATACAGGGCGCGGTATTCTGCTTTGCGAATGTTTTCATCCAGGCATCCGTCAATACCTTCGGTGAAACAGCCATCGCCGGCAATACCATCGCCATGAATTTTGAATATTTTACTTATTATATCATCACGGCATTCGGTCAGGCTGCCACAACCTTCACGGGGCAAAACTATGGTGCCGAACAGATGACTCGCTGCAAGCGTATCCTGTGGGTGAGTCTTGGACTTTCTGCCCTCTGCAGCTCCATCCCTATTTTTACCATTGTCTTCTTCCGCGGCTTCTTCTCCGGTCTCTTTACTTCCGATGCCGCTGTAATAGAAACTGCCTCAATGCGTATCCGGTGCATTCTTCTCTTTGAGCCCTTATGCAATCTCTATGAAATTCCTGCAGGCTGCCTGCGGGGCCGGGGTCACTCACTCTATCCTGCCCTGGCAACAATAATAGGCACATGTGCCCTGCGAGTTGTCTGGATTTTCACTGTATTTCGGAGCATGCCTGCCCTTCCCGTGCTGTACCGCGCTTTTCCCCTCTCCTGGGTCGTGACCATACTGCTTGTAATATTGGGGTACAGCCGGAAACTATGCTCGCTCCGGGGTGTTCGACGTTAACAGTGCCGCACCTCGTCTGGCAAGCCGCGCAGATATCGGAGCCACAATAAGCATCTGAATCGGAAGTGCGATAGTAAAGTTATAAGGTAAATATGTAAAGAAGTCAATAACACCTTCCATGCCCAGTTTGCCGCTCGCAAAAACCGAGAATACAGTCATCGCAATGGTCATCAGTACAACCATACAGAATCGCAGCACGAGAACCTTGAAAATCTCACGATCCTCCACCCGCATCACCTTCATGACAAATTTTCGTGACAGCGGCGTACAGCAGAGTAAATCGCACAAGATTCCCACTCCAAATCCCAGCGGCAGGCGTTTCAGTGCAAGCAGCCACGATGACGCTGCAAATTCTCCAATCCGCACATTATCATTCAATGCAGCCATCACATATATCATGATTAAACTCATGATTAAACTCAATAAAATTCCCTCTTTTTTACTTCTAGGCATTCTCTCTTCCCTCCGTCTTCTTCCTATAATAAAATGCTATCAGCTCTGCAGCTGTTTCCACACCGACTTTGCCGGTATCCATGCACAGATCATAATCGGCCAGGCTGCCCCATGTATGTCCGGTATGGTATTCCTGGTATACCGCACGTCTGCGATCCTGTTCCCGAATTCTCTTCTCCGCGGTTTTTCGATCGATTCCGTTAAATTCCACTTTTCGTCCGATGCGGAAGCTCAAATCCGATGCATAAAGGAAAACATCTATGGTTTCTTCTTCCTGCAGAATATAATTTCCGCATCTTCCGACTATGATACAGTCACCCTGCTTTGCAAATTTGCGAATGACATCGCTTTCCAGTTTAAACAGCTCATCATCCAGCGTAACTTTTGAAAAAAAGCCTTTATACAGGGATTTCCCCTCCATATAACTGCTGGAGCTTCTCTCATCGTTTTCCACCGCGTCCGTGAAATCCAGATTCCCGGTTTTGGCAGCTTCCGATACAACATCTTTATCATAAAACGGAATCTGCAGTATCTTTGATAAACGCTCTGCGATATAACGTCCTCCGCTGCCGTTTTCTCTGCTTATTGTTATAATCATTTAATTCCCTCCTTCAATCCTTTTTTATTTCCCAGTGTCGGCTGGGCAAACAAAAAGACAATAGCTGCTGCGCACCCGTCCGACAATGGATGCACGACATTTATTGTCTTATCTGATTTATTATTGATTTTTTAACAGCGATATCTTACCACATAGAGAAACAAAATTGCAAGTATTTTTTTGTCTGAACAAAATAAAATTCCCCTTACCTACCGGTATTGTAAGCATGTGAAAGTTGTGCTATACTATCGTGCGGAATTTATCGTACATACGGTATATACCGGGCAGAACAACAAACAGCAAACGAGGAGATTGTAATGGATACAGCGAAAAAAAGAGGAACGTCAAATGTGCTTGGAAGCTATATTTTATGGGGACTTCTTCCTGCATTCTGGAATCTTCTCGCTGAAGTCAACTCTATGTACATACTCGCTCAGCGCGTAATATGGTCACTGATAGTTATGACGCTGTTTCTGGCCGTGACTCGCAGAGCAAAAGACATCGTTCTTGTATTTGCGGATCTGAAAACCGTGCTTTATTCACTCCTGTGCGGAATACTCATCTGCATAAACTGGGGTATATATATCTACGCCGTTAATTCCGGGAATGTGCTGGATGCCAGTCTCGGTTATTTTCTGGAGCCAATCGTTGTAACCATAATCGGAGTCGCTGCATTTCATGAAAAAATGAGCCGTCCGGAGCAGCTGACCGTTGTCTTTGCGATAATCGGCATCGGATATCTGATCTGGGCGCACCGCGTATTTCCGATAATGGCCATACTGATCAGTTTAAGCTTCGGCTTTTACGGTGCTGTAAAAAAGAATCTGAAACTTTATCCGGAACTGTCTCTTTTCGCAGAAACGCTGATGATGACACCCGCTGCATTACTGTTCTGCATTTACAGCGAGATGCATGGAACAGGAAGCATCGGCATCCTGTCCGGCCCGCAGTTTTTACTGCTTCCTCTTGCCGGAATCGTAACATTGATTCCGCTCACTCTCTTCAATCGCGGAATACATCATATTCCATACTATCTGACAGGAATACTGATGTATATCAACCCGACAATTCAGTTTCTGATGGGGTTGTTTTACTTTCATGAACCGCTGGAAATCAACCGGCTTATCGCATTTTGTTTTGTCTGGTGCGGAATCGGATTTACAATTTATCATAACGTAAAGAAAATACGAAAGTAATTCTGCTGCAATGATGATTCATGTTTATCTATAACTGCAGAATCGTTTCTGCCGCGAGGATTACCACAGAAATCGCCTCACCTGTAAGTTTTAATTTCTTGTTTTCAAATATAATTGCAGGATACAGCAGCATTGTTGCCGCACAAAACGCCGTGCTCAGTAAATGATGCGGAAAACATATAATGACGCTGTTCAGGAAATTTGCATAATGAAGACCGACAAGCAGAAGTACCGGCGTAAGAATCAGCAGCCCCCACCACTTGTCCCTTTTCAGATAATACCCGATAAAACCCATTGGGAACGTCAGCAGCGTCCAGAGGAACCAATATTTATAATATCCGAAAATCGACCAGCCGCCAATGTAAAACGGTACTTGGAGGAGATACACCAACGGCTGGCTGATCAGAAAAAAGATGAGGCACTTTAATCCGGAATCAAGGGGAGATTTGCTGTTTAAGATGATAAAAACGCCGAACAGCACCCACCACTCAAACGAAATGGATATATCCGCAAAGGAAGTATCCTTCGCGATCGGCAGCAATGCCATAATTCCGGTATATAATCCGGTAATAATTGCAAAAACGATTAATTTAATCCATGTGATGTTCGTTTCTTTAAATAATTTTCTTATTCTCTCCATGACAATACTCCCAGTTTTTATTCTGCGTTCATTCTACACTACATGCCTCCTCCTGGCAATGCCTTTGTATATTTTCGCATCGCGGCTGCCGCATATATCATGATAATTGTTTCTGTAATCGGCATAGCAAACCATATAGAATCCGCGCCGGTCAGAATCGGCAGAATCATAATCAGAATTCCGCTTATTACCATTCCTCTTCCCACCGAAACGACGAATGCCGCCGCAGGCTTCATTATTGCCTGGAAATAGTACGTCGAAAATATATTGAACGGAAGCAGCAGGAATGACAGTGCATACGTTCTGATAATCGCAGGTGCCATTTCCAGAATCACAGGAGTCGGATCCATAAATACGCGGATATAAAAATTAGGTACCGCCATACTCAATGCCGTCCAGAACACTCCGAAAAATGCACTTGTCAGCAGGGCCAGCTTGAGGGTCTGTCTGATACGCATTCCCTTTCCTGCGCCGAAATTCACCGATATAATCGGCTGTGCCGCCTGTCCGACGCTGTATGCACAACACTGCACGAATGTGCCCACCTGAATAATCGGTCCGTAGATTGACAGCGCATCGGTTCCGAGATGCTTCATAATCTGCCGATTGAACAGCACCGTTAAAATTCCCATCGCCACATCGATGAAAAATGTAGCAAATCCGGTCACCGATATCTCGCGAAGCTTCCGCAGAATCCGCTCCGGTTTAACCAGTCTCAGTGTGTTTTTCTTACTGATAAAATGAAGCATCATCACAACAAAAGAAATAGCCGATCCGATTGCCGTAGCCAGCCCCGCGCCGTATATTCCCATATCGCATGTAAATACAAAGAAATAATCCCCGAACATATTGAAAATCCCGCCGGCCAGCACACCAATCGTTGCCAGACCCGGATTCTTGTCGTTTCGCAGAAATGCCGCCAGCATCTGATTGAATAAAAACAAAGGGAACACCCATTTAATAGGCTCCATATATCGTTCCGCCAGCACAAGCAGGGATTCATCCGCACCGAAGAAAGTTAAAATCGGTCCTTCAAAACAAGCCACACCGATCCACGTTAAAATCGCCAATGCTGCCGCACCTATTGCCGCTGCAGTAAAATACTGATTTTCACTGCCGTCATTACAGTCACCGCCTCGTCTCGTACTGAAGATTACGCTGCCTCCGATTCCCATCAGAAGCCCAAGACTGTAAATCACATTCCACACCGGCGCAACGACCGCCAGCGCCGCCGTTCCATCCGGTCCCTGATACTGTCCCACCATCGCCATATCAACGACTGAGTAAACCGAGGTAATCATTGCGCTGCCGAATGCAGCTGCCAAATACTTAGAGTAAATCGGTCCGATTTTTCCATTTAAAAAATCCATTCTCCCATTCTCTCCTTCATCAAAAAGCCGGACAGGAAACAGATATTTCAATCTGCCTCTTGTCCGGCTGCCGTTTCTGTGAACCACTTGCCCTCCGAGCACTTGAGTATTATTATAGCGACTATCTTCATCCGTGTCAAGTTTCTCCTCCGAAAAATATCATCTTATATGTGCTGATAACTCTGCCGTTCGTGCACACCTTTCAGATGCAAAATCATGCGATTTGTGATACCATATAACGGTAAAGGAGACTCATTATGAACACATTTGAAATATCCCCCTTCCGTTTGGAAGGTGAAACCTGGCTGATTCTGGATCAGACGAAACTGCCCGGCAGCGAAGTCTATCTTCGTCCGGAGACGAAAGAAGATATCTGGCACGCCATCAACACCCTGCAGGTGCGCGGAGCACCCGCTATCGGCATCGCCGCGGCATACGGACTCTGGCTTTCCGTAAAGGATTTTTCCGGCAGCATGAAAGAGTTCGCAGAAGCTTTGCAGGCTGCAAAGGATTATCTTGTAACCGCCCGCCCAACGGCTGTCAACCTGTCATGGGCACTGGAACGCATGCGGACCGTATGGCAGAACGCACATCCCGATGATATCCAAAGCTCCAAAGACCTGCTCTTTGCAGAAGCGAAAAAAATCTATGATGAAGATGTTGCCGCCTGCAAAGCCATGGGCGAATACGGACTCTCCCTGCTGAAGCCCGGCATGGGCATCCTGACCCACTGCAATGCGGGAGCATTGGCAACTTCCAAATACGGAACCTGCCTGGCGCCCATCCATCTGGGTCAGGAACGCGGCTACGATTTCCATGTTTTTTCCGACGAAACAAGACCACTGCTGCAGGGAGCACGGCTCACCTGCTGGGAACTGAAAAAATCCGGTGTGGATGTAACCTTAATCTGCGACAACATGGCAGCTTCTGCGATGAAACAGGGTAAAATCGATGCTGTTGTGGTCGGCTGCGACCGCATGGCCGCCAACGGTGATGGGGCCAATAAAATCGGAACATCCGGCGTTGCCGTACTGGCTAAAGAATACGGCATCCCATTTTATATGTACGTGCCCGTATCCACCATCGACCTTTCCACCCCAACGGGTGCAGACATCCATATAGAGGAGCGGGACGGCGATGAAATCCACAAGCTCTGGTATGCCGATGACATGGCACCTGCCGGAATCAAAACCTGGAATCCGGCCTTCGATGTAACCGATGCGAAATACATTACGGCAGTCATCACGGAAAAAGGCATCGTTCGCCCGCCGTATACCGAAAATCTGCCGAAGGTTTTTAAATAACAAGAGGATAAACGCACCAAAAACGGTGCACCATGATATAATAAATTCAAGAAAAATGGAGGTATTATTATGAAAGAATTTAATCGCCCGACCATGCTGATGATTCTGGATGGGTACGGCATCAATCAGGATACATACGGCAACGCCATCGCGGCAGCAGACAAACCGCATCTTGATGCAATTTTTGCCGAATATCCCGGTACCACGCTTAAAGCCTGCGGCCTGGATGTGGGGCTTCCGGAAGGTCAGATGGGAAATTCCGAGGTCGGACATCTGAACATCGGCGCAGGCCGAATCGTCTATCAGGATCTTACCATGATTACAAAAGCCATTGAAGACGGCAGCTTTTTCAGCAACGAGGCACTGCTTAAAGCCATGGCTCACGTAAAAGCCAACGGCTCCGCTCTGCACCTTCTGGGACTTCTTTCCGATGGAGGCGTTCACAGTCATATCAATCACCTGTTTGCCCTCATCGATATGGCGAAAAAAGAAGGCATCGAATCTCTCTATGTTCACTGCTTCCTGGATGGCAGAGACGTACCGCCTCGCTGTGCGGAAGAATATATAAATCAGCTGGAAGCTCATATGAAAGAAACCGGGCTCGGCAGGATTGCCACCGTATCCGGCCGCTACTATGCGATGGATCGCGACAAGCGATGGAACCGTGTGGAAAAAGCATATGATGCCATGACCTGCGGTGAAGGTAAACACGCTTCCAATGGGGCTTCCGCTGTCAGCAGCGCCTATGGTCGTGACGAAAACGACGAATTCGTGCTCCCGACCGTCATCGACGGAACAGATAGCAGTGTAAACGACGGCGATGCCATGATCATGTTCAACTTCCGTCCCGACCGCGCAAGAGAAATCACCCGTGCCTTTGTGGATCAGAAGTTCGATGGATTTGACAGAAAGAAAAAAATCAATAACCTCTGCTACATCTGCATGACTCAATACGATGCGGAAATGCCCAACGTTTCCCTGGCATTCCCGCCGGAAACCATGACCAATACCCTCGGAGAATACATTTCAAATCTGGGACTGACACAGCTTCGCATCGCAGAGACGGAAAAATACGCTCACGTAACATTCTTCTTCAACGGCGGCGTGGAAGCACCGAACCCTAACGAAGACCGTATTCTGGTCGCTTCCCCTAAGGTTGCCACATACGATCTGCAGCCTGAAATGAGCGCATATGAGGTAACCGAAAAAGTGCTGGAAGCCATCGAAACGGACAAATACGATCTGATTATCTTAAACTTCGCCAATGCAGACATGGTCGGCCACACCGGTGTTATCGATGCTGCAAAGCAGGCGATTGAAGCCCTGGACAAATGCGTACCTCAGATTGCGGACGCAATTCTGGCAAAGGACGGTCAGATTCTGCTGACAGCGGATCACGGCAACGCAGACGTAATGCTGGATAAGGCTGGGAACACCGTAACGGCTCACTCACTTAACGATGTACCGCTGCTCCACATTGCCAATGCGCCTAAACAGCTTAAAGACGGCGGCCGCCTGTGCGACATCGCACCGACCATCCTGAAACTTATGAATCTGGATATTCCGGCAGAAATGACCGGAAAACCGCTGGTATAACATCCATAAAAAATCAAAAGAGCTGATGAAGAATTGCAGTAATTCTCTGTCAGCTCTTTTATTATTGATTTAAATTCTGTCGTTTAAACATCCAAACAGATGTCTGCCTCATTACAGCAGTTCTTTTCTGGAAAGATTGATTCTGTTCTGGCTGTCGATTTCCGTTACCTTTACCTTGACGATGTCGCCGATGTTCATTTCGTCCTCTACCTTTTCTACGCGATGTTTTGCCATTTTGGAGATGTGGAGCAGACCTTCTTTACCCGGCAGGATTTCAATAAAGGCTCCGAAATTCATGATACGTGTTACTTTGCCTTCATAAATTTCGCCCGGTTCCGGTTCCTTGGTCAAAAGTTCAATTTCTCTTACGCCGGCCTGTGCACTCTGCATATCAGGCGCTGCGATATAAACAAGGCCTGTGTCGTCGATATCGATTTTGACACCCGTTTCTGCGATGATGCGGTTGATTGTCTTTCCGCCCGGTCCGATAACCGTACGGATGTGATCCGGATCGATATGCATGGAGATAATTCTCGGTGCATACGGAGACATCTCTTCTCTCGGTGCCGGCAGTTCATCCAGCATTTCCTTCATGATGTGCATTCTTCCCTCACGAGCCTGCTTCAATGCATCCTGCAGAACCTGTTTGGAAAGGCCGTGCACCTTGATATCCATCTGAATAGCAGTAACTCCCTTTGCAGTACCCGCAACCTTGAAGTCCATATCGCCCAGGAAGTCTTCCATACCCTGGATATCGGACAGAATTGCCATCTTGCTTGTGCCGTCTTCTTCGACACGTTCAATCAGACCCATGGCGATTCCGGCTACCGGAGCTTTAATCGGCACGCCTGCATCCATCAGAGCCAGGCAGCTTCCGCATACTGACGCCTGAGAAGTGGATCCGTTAGAAGACAATACTTCCGATACGACACGAATTGCATACGGGAATTCTTCTTCGCTCGGCAGTACCGGCAGCAGTGCTCTTTCTGCTAATGCACCGTGACCGATTTCTCTTCTGCCCGGGCTTCTCATCCTGCCTGCTTCACCTACGGAATACGGCGGGAAATTGTAGTGATGCATATATCTCTTTTCGGTCTGTTCGTTGATTCCGTCGATAGTCTGCGCCTCGCTGAGCGGACCCAGTGTAGCAACGGAAAGAACCTGAGTCTGTCCTCTCTTGAAGAGGCCCGATCCATGAGTTCTCGGAAGCACATGAGTGTCACACCAGATTGGACGAATCTCAGTGCGTTTTCTGTTATCCGGACGAATTCCGTCATCCAGAATCATCTTTCTCACCTGCTCCTTGGTAATCGTGTAAAGAACGTTGCCGATATCCTTGCCGTTGTCCGGATATATCTCTTCAAAATGTTCTTTTGTTTCTGCTTCTACCGCATCCATGTTGTCAAGACGTTCCATCTTGTCGTAAGTCTGAATAGCGGCTCTCATCTTATCTTCAGCGTAATCTCTGACAGCAGCTTCAATGTCTTCAGGAACCTTATACAGTTCGATTTCCATCTTAGGCTTGCCGACTTCCTTTACGATATCCTCGATGAATTCAACAATCTTCTTGATTTCTTCGTGTGCAAACATGATGGCATCCAGAATTGTTTCTTCCGGCACTTCCTGCGCTCCCGCTTCAACCATCATGATGGCTTCCTTTGTTCCGGAAACGACCAGGTGCATGCAGCTTTCTTCTCTCTGCGCCAGAGACGGGTTCACAATGAACTGTCCGTCCACCATACCTACGAGAACGGAACCCGTCGGTCCTTCCCACGGGATGTCCGAAATAGCCAGTGCTACGGAAGATCCAATCATCGCAGCGATTTCAGACGGTGCATCATCATCCACCGACATTACGGTCGCAACCACCTGTACATCATTGAAAAAACCTTTAGGGAATAACGGACGAAGCGGTCTGTCCATCAGACGGGAATTGAGTGTTGCCTTTTCACTCGGTCTTCCTTCTCTCTTTATAAATCCGCCCGGAATTTTTCCTGCTGCATACATTTTTTCCTCATAATCACAAGACAGCGGGAAAAAATCAGCATCCGGTCTTGGCTCCTTGGACGCACACGCCGTTACGTTTACAACCGTATCGCCGTATTTAACCATAACCTGTCCATTGGCCAGTTCGCAGACTTTGCCAATTTCAAGCTCCAGCAGCTTACCGCCGATGGCAGTCTTGAATGTTCTGTAATCTGTAAATTTCATATAGCAACTACCTCCTGCTAATATCTTTACCTTAACATCTTCGGTGCTCTTCCGGCACCATTCTTATTAAAAATAAAGGCGGGGAAATAAAGCCCCGCCTAAATTATCAAGTTAATTTACTTTCTTAAACCTAAACGAGCGATAAGATCTCTGTATCTCTGCAGATCCTTCTCCTTCAGGTAATTAAGAAGGTTTCTTCTCTGACCTACCATTTTAAGAAGACCTCTTCTGGAGTGGTGGTCTTTCTTGTGAATCTTCAGATGTTCGTTCAGATCATTGATTCTGTAAGTCAGGATAGCAACCTGTACTTCCGGGGAACCTGTATCCCCTTCTTTTAACTGATACTCTTTGATGATTTCTGCTTTCTTTTCTGTTGTAATCATGTTCGTTTCCTCCTCGTTTTCATACGCCTGCAGCTCAGACGCCGTCGGAGTATCGTCCGACTGAGCCCCAGGTAAAATTACCAACGATTTATGTTACCATATCGGTGTTTGTTTTGCAATATAAATCTACGATTCTTCCCGTTCTTCTTCACCGGTTCCCACGCTTATATCGATTCCGTTTACCGTCACGCCTTCTCCTGCCGGTATCAGCAGATACTGACTCCCGTCAATCTCACGCGTCGTAATCAGATATGTATACTCCGGATCCACTGAAATCTTCACCTCCGGTGTCTTCATTTCGAACTTTTTGCTCTCCATCACGTTGATGGGATTGAGCACCGGCTGATTTCCGAATTCCCTTCGGCAGGCTTCGTTGAAAATCTCAACCTTTTCCTCCGGTACGCCGCTGTGCTTCAGTACATCATCGAGGTCGTCCACAAACAGCTCCGGCACTTCCGGATCCTTGCTTTCCTTATGAACCAGAAGCTGCTGGCGAATCTGTCCGTGCACCGCCTTGACCACATCCAGGCTGCAGTCATCTCCCAAAGATTCGCAAAGCACATCGGTGAACATATGCTGCTGCACTCCCGCTGACATAGGCGATTTTTCAATGTTAAAAATTCCATCGATAAATTCATGATGTATATCCACCAAACCGCGGCTGTAGTATAGTGCATTGTAAATATTGGCACTTCGATCATCGAATGCCGGGAACATGAATCCCAGTTCCGGATTTCCCAGCACATGTCCCGAAGATGCTCCGCGGAAGTTCTGTTCCTCTGCAAAATACCGCAGCGATGCTCTGGCATCCTTTACCGGGCAGATACAGCAGATTATATAATCAAAAACCTCGTTTGATCCTTCCTCCCAGATTTCGTCATCATGGCCCTTAAACGGCACATCATAGGCATCTGAAGCCAGCAGAATCACATAACTGTCATCTCCGAAATCCAGCGACTCGATAACCCTCTCGTAAAACAGCTCCCTCATATTCTCATCCCTGAGATGCGATTGCCGCAGAGCCTGCAGAAGCCTGTGCTCGTCGCTGTCCTCCACCTGCTTTGTGGAAAATTCGATATCAAGCAGATTCTTACCCAGCGTTCCGGAAACAGCCTTTTTCAAAAGCTTAAGATACAGCTCTGCCTCCTCCTGCTCCATCAGCCCCATCGACATATCCATTCGCGCCACGATATCCTTCGCTGCATTCACGTAGCATCCATACACATGGCTGATACTGTCCTTATCCAATGTAAAACGTTTTCTGATTTCTCGCAATTCTTTCTGATTCATTCTCCAACTCTCGCTATCCTGTAATTATAATGTGTTTTCAATATATTTTCTAATGAGTCTGCTTGCCTTGGACTGACTTATATCCAAAGCTTTTGCCAATTTCCTGCTGCTCGGATACTTACTGTATTTTTCCTTGATGAATTCACTTTCCCAATGTTCCCTGGCTTCATCGAAGCTGCTGTCGGCATGACCGAAAATGTCATTTGAAAAAGTGCTTGTCGTCTTATCACCAATTTCAATATTATCAACCGAAAAAAAGCTTTCCGGTAAATTCTTCACCCGTATAACATCATTGTCAGTGGTTATTATTCCGCGTTTTATGACATTTGACAGCTCTCTGATGTTGCCGTTCCATGTATACTTGCAGAACAGATCCAGCACTTCGTCCGATATGCGCACCATCTTTCCGTACTTCTCGTTGAGTGTTTCCAGCAGGTATTCCGACAATATCAATACGTCTTCCGCACGTTCTCTCAGCGGAGGTACGGTAAGTTCTATAAGATTTATTCTATGATACAAATCCGCTCTGAATCTGCCTGCCTCTATCATTTTTTCCAGGTCGCAATTGGTGGCACATATTATCCGCACATCTAATTTCACAGACTCCACTCCGCCTACCGGAACGAACTGTTCCTCCTGACGCACATGCAGAAATTTAGCCTGCAGATCATACGGAAATTCACCCAGTTCATCGAAAAAACCCGAAGCAAATGCTTCGGGTTTTTATTGGTGCGGATAAGAGGATTCGAACCTCCATGAAGTTGCCCTCACACGGACCTGAACCGTGCGCGTCTGCCAATTCCGCCATATCCGCAAGATTTACGTTTCCTTGACGCGACTATTTTATTATACATCTTTTCGAAATTTTTGCAAGTGTTTTTTTGAATTTTTTTCGATTTTCCGCAATCTTTTTTTCTGAAATTCATCTGGATTTCTATCTTTATTTTTTAATACGGGCAGGTATATCCTCCAAAGTAATTTCCTCGCCGAATATCATCAGCTTTATTGAACTCATACTGTACCAATGCCAAATTTATAATCTGAAAGCCTAACAGCTGCAGCACCAGATAAAGCACCTTCGTATCCGTGCTGACATACTCCATATAGCGGTTCTTGAGCATGTCCGATTTTTCTCCTATTTTCCACGCCCAGTAATAACCATAAATGCCGCAAGTAATCAGCTTCAGTAAAAAAGCGATACCGCCGGATGTCTGATTCGGGTGACGAGTCATACGGTTAATTTCATTGGTTGCAACGATAAACCAGTAAATCTCATATATTCCGAACGTAATAATAGAAAACACGATACAAAGTGCAATATTTCGTCTCATAGCCGCTCCTATTTCCCCTTTTCAGAAGGCATATATTGTCAGATTTGAGTGCTGTTGAAAAATCGGCACATTTTTGATTTTACCATAAACTCTTGGAATTGTATATCCTGATTTATTCCATAATGTCTGGCGGTGCTGCAAGCCCCGCCTGCAGCACCGAATTTTCTTTAATCTTCCTCAATAACACCCACCGGACAGCCATCCATCGCCTCTGCTGCTGCCGATTCACACTCGGCAGGCACTTCTGTTTCAACAGCTTTTGCAATACCTTCGTCCGTCATAAAAAACACTTTCGGACATACTCCCTCGCAAAATCCGCACCCTATACATCCATCGTTTACCACATACTTCATACTTGCCACCTCTCTTTTCCTAAAAATGCTTTTCCGACTTTCCAATCTTGTCTTTCTGAGGTAATTATAGTAGAATGAGCAGAGAATGTATGTGGTTATAACCACATTTTGAAAGGTTTGATTTAATGAACATAGAATTTCTTAAAACAACGATGATATTTCATGGAATGAGCGAAGATGAGATTGCAGATTCCTTGGAATTTTTTCATGCAAATGAACAGCACTTCAAAAAGGGAACCGCTATCCTGCGTGCAGGAGCTGTTACGGATAAAATGGGGCTTGTTATGGACGGCAGCGTTACAATAGAGAGCGACGATGTATGGGGTAACAGAACTATTTTAAGCAGCGTGGAAGCGGGTCAGTTTTTTGCAGAAACTTATTCGCTGCTTCCGGACGAGCCTATGCTCGTAAACGTCGTAGCAAACGAAGACTGCCGCATCCTGTTTCTGAGAATTGGCAGTCTGAAACGACTTCAAAGCAATATGGGTCAATGGATGATACGATTTGTTTCAAATCTGCTGATGATTTCCACGCACAAAAATCTGATGCTTTCCGGCAGAAGTTTTCACACTGCCCCAAAAACCATCCGCGGGCGGGTTATGAACTATCTGAATTCCGTTTCCATACAAAAACATGCCAATGAATTTAATATTCCCTTTGATCGGCAGCAGCTTGCAGATTATCTGAATCTCGAGCGCACTGCATTGTCTAAAGAGCTCGGCAAGATGAAACGCGACGGACTAATCGACTTTTACAAGAATACCTTTAAAATTATCGTGTAAATAAGATTCACACCGATGAACTAGATGAACTATTCGATACTGATCATTTCTATTACAGCTGCTGTGGTCTGTTCCCATTGCTCTTCGGCGGATATGAAAGCGCTGCCATCGCCCTCCTGCTCTCCATAGCAGCCGAATTGAGCGTGATTACCGCCTTCGATTACCGTTTCCACGGCGTCTGCGGGCATAAGGCTTCTGCCCGCTTCAATTTTGCCCATATTTAAAACCTTGTCTTCTGATCCGTATATCGTCAGTACGCGTATGTCACTTGCTGCAAGACTTTTTGTTGGGTAAGCTGCCATCAGTATTAATCCGTCCAAGTCTGTACTGTCGGCATGCTTTGCAGCATAAAGTGCAGCCATGGCTCCGCCCAGCGAATGGCCGCCCAAATACATGTGCTCGTAACTGTACTCGCTTAATATGTCGTCTGCTTTGTTTATGCCGAATAAAGCCAAATTGCATGGCATGTTTATTATAAAAACGTCAACGCCGTTCTCGGCAATCTCATACATGAGCGGAATGTACGCCGTGTACTCGACCTTAGCTCCGGGGTAGAAAATAAGAGCGTTTTCACTTCCCGGTCCGTCCAGATACAACCCGCTGTCAACATCGTTTACAGATACATTCCCGCTCTTCTCAAAGTATTCGTTAACTTCTTCGGATGCTCTGTAATAATCATTTAAGTATAAAAAGCAGCAGCCGGCGCAAAGAATAAGTGCCGCAAAAACGGCAATAAGTGCAATCTTTCTCCTTGTGTGCTTTGTCTTGGTGCGCATTTTATGTTTATCTCCTTATCGAACATTTACCGTTCCACTACAACAGTGAGCAGAATCCCTTTGGCACCATCTTAGGTGCCGTCTTGAGTGCTATTTAAATATCACTATTTTCAAAGCACCTTTCAGTATCCGCCTTATTCCCAACCTTTTGGTCTTGCTGATACCGAATACAAATATAATAGAACAAGATTGCCAACACCTGAGCCACTATAGAAACCAATACCAGCAAAATCGGGCTGACATCATAAAGTGCGCCCAGCAGCCAGCTTCCGAGAAACCATGCGATTCCAAAGCCTGTTTCGAAAATTCCGAATCCGGTGCTTCTCATAGACCTTGGAATAATCTCGCCGACTGCTGCTTTCATGATGCTTTCCTGCGCGCCCATGCCTATTCCCCAAAGGACAATTCCAATACCCATCATCCATGGGTTGCCTGTAAGGAATACAAACGCCGAAAAGAACATACTGCAAAGCGTCGATAGCATCAGAGCCTTGAGGCCGATTTTATCAAACAGCCATCCAAAGAAAAGCGCAGCGAATGCGTCGACAGCCATGGCGGCGGCATAGAGCAGGCTGAGCGTGGAAGCTGGAAAAGCCTGCATTTTTGCAGCATGGAGAGTAATCAATGTAAAATCTGCAAATCCGAATGCGAACAGACAGATTGCAATCATGTAGAACACGAAAGATTTCTTGAAATGAAATTCTGTCTGTTCCTCGCCGGCCTTTTCAAACATCTCAGGATTGGGATATTTAATCTTTGAGAAAACAACCAGTCCTATCGTAATAAGAGCAGGGATTCCGAGAATCGCAAAACATAAACGGTAGGTCGAAAACAAATGGCTTGTTCCCTTAACCCACGCAATCACAAATAGAATTACAGGTCCCATGAACGCGCCTAGTTGGTCAAGAAATTCCTGATAGGCAAATCCCTTGCCTGTTCCGACCTCACTGGCGGCAAAGCTGACAAGCGTATTCTTCGCAGGCTTCTTGATTGCCTTTCCGATACGCTCCATAATAACAAGCCCGCAGGCAATAATCCAGCCGTTCTGCGGCACGAGCGCGAGCGCAGGTATTGCAAGCACCTGCATTGTGTAACCTGCAATAACAAGAGTCCAGTACTTCTTAGTTCTATCAGCTATGAATCCGGATAAAAGTCTCAGTGAATATCCGCATAATTCACCGATGCCCGATACGAAGCCTATCGTTGCCGCGGACGCTCCCGCAAGATTCAAATACTCGCCGAGGATGCTGCGAGCACCCTCATGCGTCATATCCGAAAAGAGGCTGACTATACCCATCAGCACAATGAATGCCATTGCACCGGAGACTCTATTTCTTAAATTGTTTTTTCCATGCTTAGTCATATTATGCTTATTTCACGCAGCGTTATGCTTCTTCATATACCGCAGGGAAATTCAGAAGCATAGCTTTGCTCTCTTCCGTAAATTCGAAATATTTTCTCTCGCTGTCCAGTTCTGCTATCTTCTGCATATCTTCAGCTGTAAGTTCAAAATCATAAAGGTTGAAATTTTCTCTGATATGATCCGGGTTTTTCGAGCCGGGTATAATGCAGTTGCCAACCTGAATATGCCATCTCAGGATAATCTGAGCCGGTGTCTTTCCGTATTTCTTTGAAAGGTCGGCAAAAACCGGCTTATCAAAAAGATCCAAATCACCGTGCCCCAGTGGATACCAGGCCATCACTTTAAGATTATTTTCTTTAATCTCTTTTGCAATATCCTTTCCGGTATAATACGGATGACGTTCCACCTGAATAACCTGCGGCTTTATCTCGGCATTTTCCAGAATAGCTTTCAGATCATCGCCGTATGCATTTGAGATACCGATTGCCCTAACCTTTCCGGCTTTATAGGCTTCTTCGATAATCTTATATCCATTCAGGTAATCTCCCACGCACTGATGCACATAAAGCAAATCGACATAGTCAAGGCCCAGTCTTTCAAGCGTCTCATCAACAGCATTTGGATTATTGTACTCAGATATCCATAGCTTGGTGGAAACAAAGATTTCCTTGTGCTCAACACCGGATTTTCTGATTCCTCTGCCTACTGCTCTTTCGTTTGCATACACACCTGCGGTGTCAACAAGACGATAGCCGATTCTAAGGGCTTCGCAAACAGAATTCTCCGCATCAGCAGGGCTAATCAAATAAGTGCCGATTCCAAGTTCCGGCATGGAAATGTTATTGTTTAGCAGCATGTTGTAATCTCCTTCACTTTAATTTTTGCTCTTCTTCCAGCTCCTGTACCAGGTATTCATCACTCATACAGTGCATGTCAGAAACGCCCTCACTCATCAGCTTATACAAATCCGAATGATAGAATACATCCAATGCTTTCTCCAGAGTAAGGCCATTATGCTTTGCAAAAAGCTCTACCACACGAGCATATTTTTTTGTAATAGAATAGGATTTGCATTCATAGCTTTTCACTCCCTTCAAACCTCAGGTAAGAAAGTGCCTTCTCCGTTCGAAAAGCCATTTGCAGATTTGGCTTCTCGTATCGTAATCTGTTAATCGCTTCCTTCTTATCGATCAGGCCGTCAAAATAAAGCTCCACCGTATTAAAGGCCTTATCATTTGCGACGCCATTTAAAACGTCCACACCATTTTTCAGCCTGTTCGCAGATTGACGTTGTATAAAATCCTTTGCCAAAATCAACATTTGGTCTGGAGTGTGTCAGATTCGGCTTATCCACTACCACAAAGAATCCGTGATATAAAATCATAACTTCACACCCCTTTCCTTTATAACATCAATAATATCATCCACAATATAATCCTTGCTCTGGGTATGCAGGACCTCATACTCCGAAATGATATATTCCTTCAAAATATCCGTTTGTTCTGTCAAGGCAGCATACACTTTCTGCGCATCAACATTTAGCCTGGATGCTACATTTTCGATGCAGAAAATAGCAAATTCTAATTCTCTGCTGCCGCACTGACGATCTTCTGTTTTCATCTTGTATGCAGACCTCCTTTTGATAATTTGCAGCTATTCAGGCAACAAATAAGCACTTGATTCTATTCCGGCTGTTTGCCCCTTCTGGTAAATCACTCGTCCAGACCTCTGGTTTTACGTTTCCAGGGCAACAATACCCATGTACTTTTCATTCTTTAGCATTTGTCAATGGAAAGCTTGCTCCACTTTTCCTTGCCTGTCGGCGATGGTATTCCTTCCTCTTGCAGTTTTTTGATAATGCCTACTACACTCATACCCTCCAGATACCAGCGATAAATATTACGACTTCAGCGGTTCGCTATCTCCGCTCTGTCAGTCTCCTCCTCTCGTGCCAGTTGCGGACAGCTGTCGCATGAGACGTACATCTGCTTTTCTGCGTCGCTATCGCTCCTTGACAAGCAGTGTTACGACTTCAACATGGAACGAGCTGATTGCATGAATCACCATGGCTCTTTCCTCTATATTGCTTGTTTGTGAGAATATGTCATCCCCCGTTTTTTGCTTACGTCCGTTTGTCGGAATATATCAGCCCTGTTGTTGGTTTTCCTGTTTGAGGGAACATATCAACTATTATCTGAATCTATCACTTATTGTGCCTTGGCCGGTTTTGGGCTGTCCAGTTCTTAGGATTTGTATCATCAGGTGTTGTTCCGGCAATAACTGCTTCAT
Source organism: Bacteroidaceae bacterium (assembly GCA_963603335.1). Lineage (GTDB taxonomy): Bacteria > Bacillota > Clostridia > Peptostreptococcales > Anaerovoracaceae > Lentihominibacter. The sequence continues at coordinate 39,546 of CAVCML010000012.1, forward strand.
AATGTGCCACCTTTTCATCCATATACTTTACTGTAGCTTTCGCTTCTTTAAGCCGCTTATACGCTTCATCACGCTGCTTCTTTATGATGGCATACCTGGCACGTAGGTTTTCCTCTGATT
>CAVCML010000013.1:0-6180 GCA_963603335.1 Bacteroidaceae bacterium
TGCGGACAGGCTGGGACTGATATGCTACGGACTAAGTGACGGATCAGCGGCAAAGCCTGCGTCAATTCTGAATATGATGCTTGGAACAGATGAAGCGGGGAAAGCTCCGGACAATGTTTGTGTGTTCAATTCACCGGAGGAATTCAAAAAAGCATGGAAAGGAGGGAGTGACTAATGCCGGGTACAGAACTTGGAAAAGCATATGTACAGATAATGCCTTCAGCTGAAGGAATAAGCGGCTCCATATCGAAAGTACTTAAAGGCGAGTCAGCCAGCGCGGGAGAGTCAGCCGGTTCGACTATCGGAGGCAAGATAAAAGGCGCGATTGTTGCGGCCGGAATCGGTGCGGCTTTAAAATCCGCAATCACGGAAGGCGCCGCACTGGAACAGAGCATAGGCGGCGTTGAAACGCTTTTCAAGGAAAGTGCAAACACCATAAAGCGATATGCCGCTGATGCTTATGCTACCGCCGGAATATCCGCAAATGATTACATGGATTTAGCAACCAGCTTTTCTGCATCACTTCTGCAGTCGTTATCGGGCGATACACAGCAGGCCGCAAAGTATACTCAGATGGCCATCACTGACATGTCGGATAACGCCAATAAAATGGGCACTGACATGCAGTCAATCCAGTGGGCGTATCAAGGCTTTGCAAAGCAAAACTATACAATGCTGGATAACCTTAAATTAGGTTACGGCGGAACCAAGTCTGAAATGGAAAGACTGCTTTCCGATGCTCAGGAGCTGACAGGTGTAAAATATGACATTAACAACCTATCCGATGTTTATGAAGCTATCCACGTTATCCAGGGGGAACTTGGAATAACAGGAACGACAGCAGAGGAAGCAGAACACACATTATCGGGATCGTTCAACTCCATGAAAGCAGCTGCTCAAAACCTTATGGGTGAGCTTGTGTTGGGCGGACAGCTTCAGTCTGTAAACAGCGCGATGTCTGCACTTGTAAAAACCGCATGCACATTCCTGTTTAATAATCTGATTCCTGCACTTGGAAACATTATAGCTTCACTTCCTGCAGCTATAGGCACGCTGATAACAACAGGGGCGCCGCAAGTGGCACAGCAAGGGGCAAAACTTATAACGGCACTGACAAAAGGCATAAATGATAATGTACCGGAATTTCTTGCACAGTTTCCTAATATTATAAATCAGGGACTGGCCAAGATAAGCGAGGTTTTGCCGATGGTCCTGCAAAAGGGCGGCGAAATGATGCTCCAGCTTGCAAAGTCGATAATAAGCAAAATCCCGGCACTTATTACAACGCTGGGACAGGTGATTAAAAGCATAAGCACATGGCTTGGCGAAAACGCGGGAATGATAGGTCAGAAGCTGGGAGAAATGTCAGGACAGTTAGGCACTTATATACTGAGCCATTTGCCGGATATATTGGCGGCACTCGGAAAACTGGCACTTGCTATCGTTTCGGTAGTCGCAAAGCTTCCTGCGACAATGGCCAAATACGGTGCGGGACTGGTAAAAGGACTTGTGAGCGGAATTGTTCCGGACAGCGTAAAGAATCGCATGCAGCAAGTTAAATATGCAATCACGCATCCGATTGAAGCGGCAAGAGACGCAGTCAGAGCGGCAATCAACAAGATTAAGTCGTTCTTCAATATCACGCTGAAATTCAAGGGCATTAAACTTCCTCACATTTCAGTGAGCTGGAATAAGAGCGGCGCGCTCGGAAAGATTGCATCAAAGCTGGGACTTCCGGGTGTTCCTGATTTCGGTGTTTCCTGGTACAAAACCGGTGGTATCTTCACAGATCCGTCTCTGATTGGTGTAGGAGAAGCGGGCAGTGAAGCGGTAGTACCTCTTGATAAACTGTGGGAAAGATTTGACCGCATGGCAGAATCAATAATAGATGCGGCAGGCGGAAAAGTCATCAATCAGGAAATCAATATCAATCAGCCGGTAACGGGACCGGTGGAGACAGCAAGAGCAATCAGAAAACAGATAGAATTCGGATTGGCAGGTATATGATATGGCGAAAGATGTTGCAATAAAAGCAGTCAGAAGTGACGGAGAAGTGTTTGAATATCATGGAGAAGACTGGGGAATAGTTTCAGTGGAGGGACTTGATTTCCCGGAAATTGAAATATTTCGAAGCAATCGCGGATACGGCAACGGATCCATAATAACAGGAAAGCGCAAGAAAGAACGCATAATCGATATTGTGGCCAGAGAGTCGGAGAAGCTGAACAATGCAGAAGACCGCGCAAGAGCTATAGGCTTCCATAATTCGAATTATACATTTGACCTGTACTGTACGTATATGGGCGTAACGCGCATAGCAAAAGACTGCCAGCTTGAAAGCGCATCGCTTCCAAACGACAATGTATGGAAGCGGCTGAAACTGACAGTATCATATCTTCATCCGGAATCTGATTTACTGGGTGAAGGAAACGTATCAACGACATTCACAGACACAGATCCGTACTGGCATGTGACAAGAGCATACGCGCCGGATGGCGGAAACCTTATTTTCGGAGTAATAAATCACACATCGAGCAAGGTTGTCAATTATCTCGGCTCAGAGGACACTTATATAAAAGTGCATCTTGAAGCAAGCGGACTGGTGGAAAATATGAACATTGGCATAGGTCATGTAAATGTGCATATAGACTGCACTCTGCATGACGGGGATGTTCTGGAGCTTGACAGTGAAGCAAAGACCGTAACGGTAAACGGGACTGACTTGGCACCGGCAAGCTATACGGGCGAAAATCTGCCAAAACTCATTTTAACTTACGGAGATAATGTAATCACCATCAAAGCAGACGATGAAGGCAATACCGCATATGACGCAGAAGTAACTTATACAGGAAGATACGGAGGCTTATAAATGCTCAGAGGAATGGATTATACGGGCAAGCTCTTAGGAAGCATAGATTTTATTGAAGCAAGCTGGGACAGAAAATGGAGTGAGGCAGGAGAATTTATTGTTTACATGACGCTGGATGAGTACAACCGTCTTGACGCATTGGGCATGAAGTATGTAGAAAATGTGGGAAGACCTGAAACCGGAGTAATCCAGAAGATAGAGTATGCAAAGGAAACCGCTGGCGCGTTCGTTACTGCCAGCGGTTATTTTGCAGAAAAACTCTTGGATTATGCCACGTACAGGAAAACACAGGTGATTAATTCAACAACGGCTGCAGCTGTAAAAACCGCATTGGGGTCATATATCAGCAACGCAAATGCAAGCGTGACAGCTGATGGAAGTACATATACTCCGCTTAAGAGCGTGACTATAAACAGCGCATCAGAATTTCCGGCAAGCGCGGACATTTCCATTGAACAGGGTGAACTAATGGGTACCGCAATTTATGAGACGATTTCAGGAACCGGCTACAGCATCAATGCAAGTATAAGCGAGTATCCTGCTGCAGATGAAAGCGGAGCGGTCGGCATTGATATTCTGTTCAAGGAAGGCAGACAGCTTACCAGCGGCGACAGCGGAGTGTATTTCGGCAAAGCGTACAACAATGTGGATGATATGAGTTATACGGTGGATGAATCTGCAGAAAAATGCCTGTACGAAGTCATACAGGAAGTCGATGGAGAATATTACAGCGCATTCTCAACCGCATATTTTCCGATAAAGTACACTGAAGTTTTAGACGGAACGACAAAGTACTATATCGGATGCACATACTTTGCAGGAGACAACAAGCCTTCAAAACTCGGTGCATGTTATCCGAAAAAGATATTAACAACTTCACTCTCATCCGATGAATGTGACTTAACCGTAACGACAACGGCAAATCAGCAGCTTATCCGAAATCTGATGCAGAAGAAAGCACAGCTCGATATGCTTGACAATTATAAGATAGAGAGCATTGAAGTAAATATCATTCAAGTAAAGCATGAATACATGAAAGATTATGATCTGGGCGATATATGTGCTGTTTTCATTGATGACCTGAAGCAGATGTATTATGCAAGAATCGAAAAAATAAACGAAACTCACAAGAACAATATGGTAGATATCCAGCTTGTTCTTGGAACACCAAGCAAGCAGAAATGGAGGAAAGTATAAATGGCGATTATAAGTTATCCGTTTGAATCGCAAAACACCGGAACAACAGCGGAGCCGGTCTATGACAGAGCGATCACTGCGGAGGATGAGCGAACATTTAATAAGCTGAGATATACAAATGGTGTGTTCAGCTCTGTAGGGTCCGCACTTGCGGTATCATCAAACAACAACATGACTGTAACGGTCGGCACAGGCGGAGGGCATATCGAAGGCGCGTTATTTTACAGCAGTACTGCGATAAGCCTGCAGGTTGAAGCGGCTGATGCATCACTGAAGCGCATTGACAGAGTGGTGGCACAGTTCAACACTTCCACAAGCGTGAGAGCTGTGAATATTGTGATGAGGACCGGAACAGCGGCAACCAATCCGATAGCGCCGGAACTCAGACAGGAATCAAACCTTTATGAAATTGCACTAGCTGATATTGCGGTAGGAAAAGGCGCTACATCAATATCGCAGTCAGCAATCACAGATCAGAGACTGAATTCTGACCTTTGCGGGTTTGTGGTGGCCGCGATCCCAACGAGCGTAGATACCACGGGACTGTTTGATCAGTACCAGGCATCACTTAACGAATGGCTTGATACGGTGGCGGCCGCGCTGGATGATACGCTGGCGGGAAATCTGCAGAATCAGATAACAGCGCTGGATACACGGCTAACCACCGCCGAAGCAAACATAACAACAATCCAATCAGATATCACACTGTCATCAGAGACAAAGCAGATGTTTTCTGACGAAGGATATCCGATAGAGTAGGAGGGAGAAAGTATGAGTTTATTAGATAAGATTTGTCAGTCCCTTATCAAGATGATAAGAAAAAAAGATTCGACAAAACTTGTATGGAAGAATGCAAGTCCAACAAGTGCTTTTGTAAAACAGAACATCCCGATAACTGCCGATGCAAATGATCTTGTAACTATTGTGCATGAAGGCGGCTCAACATCGGCAAAGCCGGGAACAGGTGGGCATCTTTTTTATGATGAATACACGACTGGATGGGTTATAGAACATCGTACAGTGAAAGTTTCTACTGACACGGTATCGTTTGAGACTGCATATACGCATAAAGGTTATGCAGATGCCGACGCAGTGGCGAATAATAAATGTATTCCCTTGGCGATATACGTTACTAAACTGGGGGGGGCAAACTAGTTAGCCTTTTCCGCACACAATTTATACCGTGAAAGGAGTGATTTAATGGAGAAATATTCTTTAAATTTAGGAGAAAACGGGCGAGTTCTGTCCGTGTGCATCTGCCTTGACGGGCAGACTTATGAAAATCAAGTTGAATCGTTCCCCGAAGGGGATATCACAGAATACAGGTACGAAAACGGTGAATTCATTCATGACCCATTACCGCAGGAAGAAACCGAAGAGGAAGAACCAACGGTAGAAGACGACATCTTGGAAATGATGGTTGACCATGAAACACGTATCTTAGAACTGGAACTCGGAGTAGAGTAGGAAGGAGCATGAAATGTTATACAGAACTTTAAAAAGACTCATTGAAAGAGGAAGAACGGAAGGACTTGAAGAAAAGATTGATGTGTTCTATGCGGCTGGGAAGCTGACAGAGGAACAGTACAACGAACTGATTGAGATGCTGAAAGAAAAGAGCGGGGAATAATCCTCGCTTTTTTAACAGGGCAAATAAAGAAGGGAGAAAATAAACAATGAGTAACGAAAGAGTAAAAGGTATCATCAGACTGATTGTCTCGGCGGTGTTAACGGTAAATATGTGTTTAACACTGGCAGGAAAAAACCCTATTCCGTTTGATGAGGAACAGGTAACGGAAGTTCTGACAATGATTGCGGCAGGACTTTCCGGCTTGTGGATGTGGTGGAAGGATAATAACATCACGAAGAAAGCACAGGCGACTAAAGAGATGGCAACCAAAGTTGCAACAGGTGAAGCGGTTCTCACTGAGGCAACAGAGGTTGAAGATGAAGAAACAGTTACTGATTTGGATTCTGAATATGAAAAGGGGGATGAATAATGAGTTACAATGTAGTTTCAATGCCGATTTCATCCAGTAAGTATAGCAAAAAGTGTCCGCATTCAATGACACCGAAATATATCACAGTACATAATACGGCAAACGATGCAAGCG
>CAVCML010000014.1:0-8388 GCA_963603335.1 Bacteroidaceae bacterium
TACATGAAAATCGGATTGGTTGCAACAGTTTTGTAGCGAAGTTTCCTTGCCGTACCGAATAAAGTTCTGCGCTTGTATCTTGTGTTTGTGCATTTGAGCAGCGTCAATGTTTTGAGGTTTTGAGCAGATTTAATGTTTATTTCAGGTGATTATATTATAAGGATGAAATTTTACCAGTTTTTAACTTTTTTTCATCCCAAATCCCCATCAGCTGATATTTATGGATGAATGCCCCAAAAAAACGCCTCGAAAACAGCGCGTTTCATCCTTATTTCGATTCTTGGCGCTCTTAAGGATGAAACGAGGCTCTTGGATCTTTGAACAAGGCTCCTGAATCTTTGAACTAAGCCCTTGGATCTTTGAACTATGCCCTTGGAGCTTTCACAAACTCGCAAATCTTCGCAAGCCTTCAAGCTATCACGCCGCAGCAGCATACAGCCGGCCTACAATCCCTCCGGGACCACGAATCTAAACCCATCCGGCACGATATGAAATTCAACCGTCTTCTGAGTTGTGATTTCGCCGTCCGTACAAAGCCGCAGGCTATCCCCGTTGGCAGTGATTTTAAGCGAAGTTTCTTTGCTGTACTGAATAATCTTCTGCGCTTGTATCTTGTGTTTGTGCATATGCGTTCCCTTGGCATAGCTTGGAAACAGAGTGACAAAACTTGTTCGGGAAATATCGTTCACTACGCTTACATCCATCAATCCGTCATCAAGTCTGCAATACGGAACTCCCTTTACACCGCCGCCGCAATAGCAGCCGTTAGCTATGGCAATCAGCAGAATTTTTCCATCAAGCACACGCCCATCCATGTATTCAATGCGCAGATCAGCACCCTTTTTACGTATCAGAATCAGAAAAACAGAAATAAGATAAGCCAGCGATCCTCCCACCAACGGCCATCGCTTGACTTTCGACGTCAGGTCAACCACATTGCAGTCAAATCCGATATTGAACATATTGGCGCAATAGCCTTCCATAATATTATTATCGTAAACCGCACGAAAACCAATCAAATCACTGGCAACTGACCGGCCCCGCATCTGTCTGCGGATATCCTTGAAATCATCGACTTTGCCGTAATTTCTTATATAATCATTGCCTGTTCCCATAGGAATTACACCGATTTCCACGCCCTTATAACCGAAGCATCCATTGACGAGTTCATTGACTGTGCCGTCTCCGCCGCAGCCATAAATCCGCAGGCGGGCTTCTTCACAGCGCCCCGCATCGAAATCTTTGCAGTATCGCTCGCAAAGCTCCCTTGCATACATGCCGCCGTCGCCCTGCCCTTTAGTAAAATATATCTCATAATCAGCCTCAATATCCGCAGCTTTCTCATGTATTTCTTTTACAAGTTGTCTGCGGTTTCTGACTTTGCCTGATTCCGGGTTCATGATAAAAACATGCTTCATACTGTCCTCCAAATAGTTACCCTTTTAAAAATAACACATTAGGGGTATAATATGCTACAGAAAAGCGTAAAATTTTCAGATATATTTCAGGAGGAAACTATGGATCAAAGAATCATCAAACTGGCAGATCTGCTGGTCAATTATTCCTGCGATTTACAGGCAGGTGATAAAGTGCTCATCGATTACGAAGGCGAATGCTGCAAAGATCTGGTGCGGCAGCTCGTAAAAAAGATTTATGCAAAGGGCGGTCTGCCTTATGTTGACATCCGCGACAGTGCCGTTACCCGCGAAATTCTGCTGGGATGCACCGAAGAACAGATCAGTTTTATGAATGAGTGCAGCCTGCATAAAATGAAGGGTATGCAGGCCTATATCGCCGTTCGTGCAGGCAGCAACACATCGGAGCTTTCAGACGTGCCTTCGGATAAGCTGAACATGTATTACCGTCTGACCACACCTACTTTAAATTACCGCGTCAATGAAACCAAATGGGTCATTCTCCGCTATCCGAACAACTCCATGGCTCAGCTTGCGAATACAAGTCTGGAAGCTTTTGAAGACTTTTATTTCGACGTTTGTACGCTGGACTATAAGAAGATGGACAATGCCATGGATGCTCTCGTAAAGCTTATGAACCGAACGGATAAAGTGCAGATTAAAGGTCCCGGCACTGACCTGACATTCTCTATCAAAGGAATTCCTGCCATCAAATGCGCCGGCGAATGCAATATTCCTGACGGCGAAGTGTACACCGCACCTGTCAAAGATTCAATGAATGGTATTATATCATATAACACACCGTCCGAAGAACAGGGCTTCACATATGAAAACATCGTATTTGAAATCAAAGACGGCAGGATTATCAAAGCTTCCTCCAACGATAATGACCGCATCAACCAGCTTCTGGATACCGATGAAGGTGCCCGTTATTTCGGAGAATTCGCCCTTGGCGTGAATCCGTACATTCTGGAACCTATGAAAGACACGCTCTTTGATGAAAAAATCTGCGGCAGCTTTCATCTGACTCCCGGTGCCTCCTATGAAGATGCTCCCAACGGCAATAAATCGGCGGTTCACTGGGATCTGGTTATGATACAGCGTCCGGAATACGGCGGCGGCGAAATCTACTTCGACGATGTATTAATCCGTAAAGACGGCATCTTTACACTTCCGGAACTTGCATGCCTGAATCCGGAAAATCTCAAGTGATGAACCACCAAAAAAGGACACAGCCCTTCTCGGCTATGTCCTTTTTTTCTGCAAATCTCAGTGCGTCATCAATAGCATCGATTGCATCAGTCGCATTTTTACCACTTATTATCGTCCGGCCAGCGATCCTCCTGCTCTTCCCAGTTCACAAGCTCCTGTTCAAATTCTTCCTTGGTAAATATCTTCGTATCGGAACTTACCGTATTTTTCGGTGTTTTATCATTGACATCGTTCCTATGGTCATTTGCTTTTTCAGCAATTTTCCCTTTATTGTTCCGCTTTTTATAGAGAACTGTGGCTATGACAGCTATGATGATTGCCAGCACTGCTGCCGAAACGATTAAAAACAGATAACTTCCCGTCATTTCGCCCTCATCGCCTTTTTCGTCCACACCGGATTCCATGGTTTCCTCCGTCACCGCAGCTTCCGTTTGCTCATCCTCGATCACATCATCGGAATCGGCATTGCCGATCACCTTTACGGTTTTTGAGGCAGACGGTCTGCTGAGTGCATTATCGTTTACATCATACATCTCTGAAGTATTGACATTCAGCGTCGTACTTCCGTCTCCGACTGCCTGAAATTCAATCTGAAATGAAATCGATCCGCTGCCGATTTCACGAAGCTGAATATATCCCGTATTGCCGCTGCTGCTGCCGCCGGACAAATAATTCAGCTTGTTTGTATCGTAAGTCATACCTCCGTCAACACTGCCGATCTGATCTCCGCTGTAAGTGACCGTAACGGTGAATTTTTCTCCGCCCTTCACCTGATCTCCGCCGGAAATGGAAACAGTGGATGCTGCAAAGACGCGAGGCGTTAAAAGCGGTACTGCAAAAGCTGCCACTACCAGAAATACAATAATCCTCCGTAAAAGCCTGTCGTGAAATTGATCTTTCTTTTCATCGTATGTCATAAAACCCCCTCTTTCTTTTAATCTTTATCCTTTGCTGCCTGCCTCTTGGGTTATGGCAGCTGACAGATGGTTTCCGGCATTGAACTGTATACCGGAATCTCAAATGTCACGGATGAACCGGAATCGCTGCCGAATGCCTTGCGGACCAGAGAGCCCTCTCCTGCCGCTCCCTGCACATTTGTCATATACTGATGTGTTGCAAGATTTGACACGCCGTTGTTTACATTGAATTTCTTAAGATAATATGTATTCTGCTTTTTCGATACATAACCTTTGTAATAAAAATCCGCACCGCCTTTAATTGAGTTGTAAACGCTGTTCCAGCCGTGATCCTTAGCGTAAATCAGCCCATTTACTATCTTGCTGTTAGAAGCTGTAGTGTATGCCCCGACATTAAAGAAGTTGTAATAACCCTTGTATCCGCTGTATGTGCCAGAAATCAAAGAACTCGTTCCTTTTGTTCCCTGTTCCTGTACAATCATAGCCGCCAGAACATTAGGATTTACATTTGATGCCTTCCCTACCGCATTGATTAGCGAAGCGTAATTGCTGTAACCGCTGCCCGGATTTCTCGTTTCCATAAAGCTTCCCTTTACAACCGCTGCCACCGTATCCGCATTCTGATTGCTGCTGTCATAGCTGTGAGTCATAAACTGATAGATTCCTGTATCGTTCAGGAAGTTTCTCGGATCCATGTAATATGCCACTACGGTTTTGCTGGCAGGATACCAGCCGCCGTCATAAGTTGACCATTTCTTTGTGGATGAATTATATGCTCCCGATGCCGTGGAACGATAGCTGACCGGAGATGATGGGCTCACCAGGTTGGTACCCGGGTTTGCCGTCTCCGCATTGAGCGCCTGCGTCCAGGTTACGTTAAGCTTCAGCGCTTTGAAAGTCCAGTTCGGATGCATTGCATGCAGCACACGCAGTCCGGATTTATATGATTCCGGGAAGCCCTGCGCCGTCATATAGCTTTCAAAACTGCTGTCGGAAGTTACTGTATTCAGCTTTACATAATCGGAACAGATATATCCGGTTTTCGTTGAGCTGAACTGATATTTGTACCACACTTTGCCATTCTTATCATTTGCGGAACCTGTTACGAGAACATTGGACTTATTGGCTAAAGTTCCCAGCAGGCTGTAAGATGATCCCGCACCGCTTCGTATATTTAACGGACTGCCTGAAGTTGATACCGTGCCCACCTGAAATGTGATATCTTTCGTGCTTGAATTGTTTCCGTTATTATTGCTTGTCAAGGAAGAAGCGTCGGCAGCTTTCACGTACTTTGAAGAAACATATCCTGTCTTGCCGTTATAGTTCAACTGATACCAGACCACGCCCTTGCTGTCTGAAGTCTGTCCTGTAATATCAAAAGTTTTACCCTTAGCCAGCGTGCCCAGCTTGCTGTAAGTGGTGCCGGCACCGCTGCGTACCGTCAAAGGACCGGATGCGGTGTTTATTGTTCCTTTCATGTTGGTTACCGGTGTTACTGTCGTAGTTTTTGAGCTTGCAGATGCGGTAGAAGTTGTTTTTACATATGAAGCAGAAACATATCCGGTTTTGCCGTTATAAGTCAATCGGTACCAAGTCATTCCGCTGCCGTCGGTTACCTTGCCGGTGATTGTAAATGTCTTGCCCTTAGCCAGACTTCCCAGTTTTGAATAGGATGATCCCGCACCGCTGCGCACTGTTAACGGGTCTTTTTTGGTGTTTACAGTTCCCTTCATGTTGCTCACAGCAGTTACTGTAACTTGTTTTATGTAAACGTATTTTGAAGATACATATCCATTTTTTGAGTTGTATTTTAACTTGTACCAGGTCACCCCGGACTTATCTTTTCCGGTTCCTGCAACAGTAAAAGTCTTACCCTTTTTTAATGTCCCGATTTTCGAATAATTTGTACCCGGACCGGAGCGTACATACAGTGAACTTGCAGTAACCTGGCCGGTTTCGCCGGTTCCGTATGCATAGCCGTCATGCTGTAAAGAAAGCACCGTAAATGCCGTTAAAAACATCATTGCGGCAATCAGAACCGTAAAGATTCCGGAAAGCTGTGTGTTTTTTGCAGTTGACATAATTCCCTCCTTGTATACCATATTTTTCTATAAAAATAAATGCGAATTTTAGCTGAAAATATAATTAATTATACCTCACAAACGTTGAAATGTCAAGGTTTTCGGGGTTTTGCTCAAAACAAAAAACAGCACGTTGACCATGCTGTTTTTTTGCAAAGCAAAAATTATTTTTATTATTCTTATACCGTTATGCAAATCGGAAACTAATCCGCCTGTCCGTTTTCTTTGATAAATGCCGCTATATTATCAAACTCGATAATCGCCCGCTTAATCATAGATTCCTTAGTTGCAAAAGCTACGTGCGGGGTTACTACGGTATGAGGTGTATGCAGCAGCGGTTCAGCCGTATCAAGAGGCGGTTCCGCATCAAATACATCGATTCCGGCACCGGCAATCTTTCCGTTATTCAGTGCGTTCGCCAGCGCTTTCGTGTCAGCCACAGGTCCGCGGGCCGTATTGATTAAAATTGCCGAAGGCTTCATCAAAGCCAGTTCAGCTTCTCCGATTAAACCTTTGGTTTCCGCTGTCAACGGCACATGCAGAGAGACGATATCGGACTTTGCAAGCACTTCATCCAGCGCCGCATAATTCACATCCTTAATCTTGCCTGGCGTCCGGTTATATGCCAGAACATTCATATTAAACGCTTTCGCCAGTTCAATAACTCTGGCGCCTATAGCTCCCGTGCCGAGTACTCCGATGGTCTTGCCTTCCAGTTCGAATCCAACCAGTCCATCCTTAGTGCCGCCTGCTCTGGCTGCTTCATCACATGATAAAATGTTTCGATATACATCCAGTATCAGTCCGAATGTCAGCTCCGCTACAGCTGTAGTCGCATATCCGGCACAGTTCTGCACCTTGATTCCACGTTCTTCGCAATACTCCAGATCCACATGATCCAGCCCTGTAAATGCCACTGCCAGCATCTTCAGGTTCCTGCACTGTTCCAGCACCTCACGCGGAAACGGCAGATTACCCAGTGCGATGATATCTGCATCTTTACCGCGCTCGCCAAGCTCTTTCACATCCGTTGTGCGGGTATCGTAGCAGATGATTTCCGGTTCTTCTCCGACAGCCGCCCGCGCGATTTCCATAAAACGTTTTTCTTCAACCGCCAGCGGCTCAATGACTACTATTTTCATGATTTATTCCTCCAGCAAAGTGATTTCAATATCCTGTGCTCCATCATACAGAACCTTCCGGCCGAAATCATATATGTCATCAAGTCCTTCGATGATGGTTAGAAAATGATTTCCCGAAAGCTGTCCGTGCTGGCTGGCGAACATGCATCTGCCGTAAGACATGATGATTTCCATCTCGCTGATGCCGCCCGGATAAAGGAGCATCTCGCCCTTTGCAGGATGAGAAGTATGATTTTCATAATCCAGACCCGTCCGCATATCTCCATAAGGAATCCATATTCCCTCTCCGCTCCAGCGCACATGGATGAACTGGCTTTTCAGCGGCAGCATGCTTTCAAAAACGCGGCATGTTTCCGGTGCTTCCTCGGTCAGAAGCTTTCCTACAAAACGAAATTCACCTGATTTAATCTCAACCTTTTTCATGATATGCTCCTCCTTAAAATATCTTTTTTCGCAATAGCAAATAGCGTGCGCTTGACCGCAATAGGCAAGCGCTCTAACATCTCAAGTATACTTTAGATATTATTTTTGTGCAAGGTGCATTCCGATTTTACTTTTACTTCGCCAGCCCCTTTTCGTGCATCCGCCGGGCCATGTATACGAACGGCGTATCCGCCAGACTTGTTACGATATAAATTATGTAGCTGGAAAGTGCGATGCTGACAAGTGTCGGGATCTCATACATTCCTCCGAACGCTCCAAATGTGTAAAGAATTGTATTCAGAAGCTGCGAAATCATGGTGGAGCCGTTGTTTCTCAGCCAAAGAGCCCTCCGGGAATCCCCGTTAAAACGTTTCTTTGTTAAATCCCACCACTTGTGATATGCCCAGACATCAAACCTCTGGCAAATAGCATAGACCAGCATACTCACCAGCATAACCCGAGGTGTTTTCGAAAAAATCTCACGAATTGCCGGCTGTGCCCAGTCATTTGCGGCCGGCTGATACAGCAGCCATGCCTGAGAGATTACGATAAAAAACAGTGCAGTGAAAATCCCGATGTTGACCGCCTTCTTAGCTGCCGGTTTTCCTTCCACTTCACTGATAATATCCGTCACCAGAAACGTTGAGGCAAAGAGTATATTTCCTAAAGTCTGTTCCATACCGAATGCGTCCACCAGAATCAGTACCTCTATATTGGCGCTGATGGTTGCGATAGCTGTAAAACAATATAAGCCATGTATGCCGAACAAGCGATATGCCAGCAGTACACACCCGTAAATCACCAATAAACTCACAATCAAAAGTATCTCATTCATTTTCTTATTCTCCTGCTTTTAATTCATATAGGCCATCTATGGAATTTGTGCAAATCAAGGGAACGGCGTTTTCTAAACGCCAAAAGAGTCGAAAGCTGTGAAAAACTTCAAAAAAAGATGCGCACCGGGCTGACCGCGGGAGCATCTTTTAGATATCAAAAATATTCGAAATAAAATCCCTAGTTTTGTTTATAGACAGGATGGTCACGAACTGTCTTTGTTTTACTTGATGTACTTTAGCAGATTTTTAAGGAAATTGCAAGGTGATCTGCGATTTTATCTGCATTTTTCTTGTAAATGCGATACCTTCTTTTTAGGCTTCGTCTCCAAGAAGCCAGTCCAGCACATTGATCACACGGATGC
>CAVCML010000015.1:0-13336 GCA_963603335.1 Bacteroidaceae bacterium
CCCTTAGCGCCCGCCTTCATAGTTCTGCCGATAGCCTGCTTCATAGCTCTTCTGAAGGAAACTCTTCTCTCCAGAGCCTGTGCAATGCTTTCCGCAGTCAGCTGTGCATCCAGTTCCGTTCTTCTTACTTCCTTGATGTCGATGATAATCGTCTTTCCGGTCATCTTTTCGAGTTCGGATTTCAGATCTTCAATTCCCGTTCCGGATCTTCCGATTACCATACCAGGTCTTGCTGTCATAACGATTACTTTCAGTTTGTTTTCTGCTGCTCTTTCCAGGACGATCTTAGATACGCCGGCAACATATAATTTTTTCTTTACGAAATCTCTGACTTTATTGTCTTCAACCAGGTAGTCCGCAAATTTATTCTTATCTGCATACCATTTAGAATCCCAGTCTTTAATAACGCCTACTCTCAGTCCGTGCGGACTTACTTTCTGACCCATCTAATGAAACCTCCTATTCTTAATTCTTTTCCTTCAGAGTCACGCCCACATGGCTGCTTCTCTTTAAAATTATCGATGCTCTACCTTGTGATCCAGCTCTCCATCTTTTCATAGTCGGTCCCTGATGAGCATAAACTTCAGCTACATACAGGTTGTCAGTGTTCATTTCTTTTACGTCTGCGTTCGCTGCCGCCGACTTTACAACCTTTTCTACTATTTCAGCTCCCTTGCCCGGAGTGAATTTTAAAATATTCAATGCCTCATTTAAGTCTTTTCCTCTTACGAGATCCGTAACAGGCTTAAGCTTGATAGGAGACATTCTTACATATTTTGCAATTGCTCTTGCTTCCATTTTCAATTATCTCCTTTCTTACTTTGATTTCTTGTCTGCGGCATGTCCTCTGTAAGTTCTGGTAGGAGCAAATTCTCCCAATCTGTGACCTACCATGTCTTCTGTGATATATACAGGCACGTGTTTTCTGCCGTCATGCACTGCGATGGTATGTCCAACCATCTGCGGGAATATGGTCGATGGTCTTGACCATGTCTTAACTACTTTCTTATCGTTGGCTGCATTCATTTCTTCAATGGTTCTCAGCAGCTTGGCGTTGACGAAAGGACCCTTTTTAAGTGATCTGCCCATTATTCTGCTCCTTCCTGATTATTTTTCGTTTCTTCTCTTTACGATATATTTATCGGATGCCTTTTTCTTCTTTCTTGTCTTATATCCCAGTGCAGGTTTACCCCAAGGAGTTACCGGACTTACACGACCGATTCCGGCTTTACCTTCACCACCGCCGTGAGGGTGATCGTTAGGGTTCATTACGGAACCTCTTACTGTAGGTCTGATACCCATATGTCTTTTTCTTCCTGCTTTACCGATCTGGATGTTCTGGTGGTCGAGGTTTCCGACTTCTCCGATGGTTGCTCTGCATCCGATATGAACTTTTCTTACTTCTCCGGACGGCAGTCTTACCTGAGCAAATGTGCCTTCCTTAGCCATCAGCTGTGCACCGTTTCCTGCGGATCTTACCATCTGTCCGCCCTTACCCGGCTTCAGCTCTATATTGTGAATAATCGTACCTACCGGAATGTTTGCCAGCGGAAGAGCATTGCCGACTTTGATATCAGCTTCAGCTCCGGATTCAATCACATCTCCTACGTTCAGCTTGTTCGGTGCGATGATGTATCTCTTCTCACCGTCAGCGTAATTAATCAGTGCGATGTTGGCAGTTCTGTTCGGATCGTATTCGATAGTTGCAACTGTTCCCGGAACACCGTCCTTCTCTCTCTTAAAGTCGATGATTCTGTACTTCGGTCTGTATCCGCCGCCTCTGTGTCTTACTGTAATCTTACCTCTGACATTTCTTCCGGAATGTTTTTTCAAAGTTACTGTCAGAGACTTCTCCGGTGTATCGCAAGTGATTTCCTCAAAAGTGGAAACCGTCATTCCTCTTAAACCAGGAGTGGTCGGATTGTATTTTTTGATTGCCATCTTTACCTACCTCCTATATTTACAGACTCTGGAAGAATTCGATTTCCTTACTCTTTTCAGTAAGTGTTACGATTGCTTTCTTGCTGGCAGCAGTCATACCTACGTATCTTCCCATTCTCTTTTTCTTTCCTACAACGTTCATGATGTTGACTTTTGCAACTTCCACATCAAAGATTTCTTCTACTGCGTTCTTAACTTCCGTTTTGTTAGCATCCACAGCAACTTTGAATGTGTATTTCTTTACCTGTGCGTCTTCCATACTCTTTTCGGAGATAACCGGCTTCAGCACTACATCGTAAGGAGTTTTCATTATGCGTACACCTCCTCAATTTTTTCAATAGCTTCTTTTGTTACGATCAGGTTCGTGTAGTTGATAATCTCATATACATTCATTGTCGTAACGAGAGCTGTTCTGATTCCCTGGAGATTTGCTGCAGAGCGAATGACGTTCTCATCCTTTTCCGCAGTAACGATCAGAGCTTTTTTCTCAGCCTTGATGTTTTCCAGTACCTTTACCATTTCCTTTGTCTTAGGAGCGTCAAACTTCAGCTCGTCCAATACGATCAGTTCGTTTTCTGCAACCTTAGAAGAGAGAGCCGACAGCATTGCCAGTCTTCTGAGCTTCTTCGGCAAAGTATATCTGTAGCTTCTTGGCTTTGGTGCGAAAACGATTCCGCCTCCTACCTGTGAAGGGTCTGTTGTACTTCCCTGTCTGTGGCGTCCGGTACCCTTCTGTCTGAAAGGCTTTCTTCCGCCTCCTCTGACTTCAGCTCTGGTCTTAGCAGACTGTGTACCCTGTCTCTTGTTTGCTAAAATGTTCTTTACTACTGCATGAACTGCATTCTGGTTTGGCTCGATGCCGAAGATTTCATCTTTTAATTCGATACTTCCGGCTTCCTGGCCTGCCATATTCAGCATTGTCACTTTTGACATCTTACTTCCTCCTTCCTGAAGTCATCTTATTTCTGTCCCTTTACTGCATACTGGATGCGAACGATTCCGCCTTTGTTTCCCGGAACAGCACCCTTAATCAGCATCAGGTTCTTTTCTTCTATAACTTTTACCAGTTCCACATTCTGAACCGTTACGGTCTCGCGACCCATTCTTCCCGGACCGGCGTTGCCCTTGAATACTCTGGAAGGATATGTACCAGCGGCAAGCGCACCGGCAAGTCTCTTATGCTTGGAACCATGGCTCATCGGGCCTCTGTGGTGTCCGTGTCTCTTGATGTTGCCCTGGGTTCCCTTACCCTTGGAAGTGCCTGTCACGTCCAGCTTCTTGCCTTCTTCGAAATCAGCAACCGTAATCTGCTGTCCGATTTCATAAGCTTCGCCTTCTTCCGGTCTGAACTCCGCCAGATGCTTCTTAGGAGCGATGTCGTTCTTTGCAAAGTGTCCGGTCATAGGTTTGTTGACTCTCTGCGGCTTCGCATCCTCGAATCCGAACTGTACAGCATCATATCCATCATTTTCAACGGTTTTGATCTGTGTTACCGTCACCGGGCCTGCTTCGACTACCGTTACCGGAATCACTGCGTGTTCGGTAAAGATCTGAGTCATTCCCAGCTTCTTTCCTAAAATTGTTTTCATATTTTCCTCCTTCTTGCTCGGTTTTCACCGCGCAAATCAACTTACAGCGGACCGTACCTTTCCAGATAATGCGTCGTGAGCGCGCTTCTTCTGTCCATCCGGTCATACTAAGGGGAGTTCCCTTCGCCTTTAAAGTGTTTGGCTCAGTTTCCTGAGGCTCATTATAATTTGATTTCGATATCAACGCCTGCAGGCAGATCCAGCTTCGTCAGCGCGTCAGTTGTCTTAGCCGTAGCACTTGTAATATCGATTAATCTCTTGTGAGTTCTCTGTTCGAACTGTTCTCTGGAATCCTTGTACTTGTGAACAGCTCTCAGGATCGTAACAACTTCCTTCTCTGTCGGAAGCGGAATCGGTCCCGATACTTCTGCGCCTGTCTTCTTTGCAGTCTCTACGATTTTTGCAGCGGACTGATCCAGAAGTGCGTGGTCATAAGCTTTAAGCTTGATTCTGATTTTCTGTAATTCGCTCATTTCTTCCTCCTAAAATTTTTGTATTGTTTTCGCTATGCTCATACAAGGGGTTCTGTTTACGAGGCTTCCGGCTGCGGACTGCGCTTCGTTCCGCAATCATCGCTCCGTGCTGAATTTTCAACGTGTACGGTGTTTTGCCTGCGTTGTACACGCTTCCGTGTGTTTCTTATGTTTTTCACACAATAAAAACTCAGCGAATCCCTTCGCCCCCATCTTTTGTGGGGACAATTCTCAGTGGAAATTCTCCTATAGCAAGGTAACTTCCCACATCATCGCCTTACACAAGCCTTGTTAGTATATAACATTTCAGCTCAAAACGCAAGGGGTTTCAAGAAACTTTTTTGGTTTTTTTCACTCGTACAAATCATGTGATTGCAACGGCTTTCAAGCGTTATTCATGCACACTTTTCCCTGTGTTTCTTTTCTGACAATTTCAGCCTTTTCTGCTCTTAAAATACGGCAGATTTTTTTGTGAAAAAACACCCTGTAAATAAAAAAACTGCCGAAATATTTTCGGCAGTTTTTATTGTTTTTTTAGAAATATTTTTTAAAATCCCAGTACTTCGTTTACCAGAATCACATGCATACGATCCTTTACCGGTGAAAAACGGATGGATGTCGTATAGCTGCAGATAGTCTGCCCCGGCGTCAGGCAGTTCCCGCACTCACCTGTTACAGCGCACGGAGTTTTCATGCCAAGGCGAATACAGTTAGGCGGACACGCCTCCTGTTTTATCCTGCTCATCGCTGCATCTTCATCGGCCGTCAGCTTATTGATTCCCGCTATCAGAATAACCTTCTTCGGTCCGAACATCATCGCCGCCACCCTGTTTCCGGTTCCGTCGATATTCACAAGAATACCATCCATGGTGATGGCATTGGTGCTGGTAAGGAATACATCGCAGGTCAAAGATTTTCTCCTCAGTTCAATCGGATTCTCTCCGCAGCTCAGATCCATAGGGTCGTTCACCTTGTAATTTCCCGCCTTGACAGCATCCTTTACTCCAACCTCATTGAGAGTCGCAGAGCCTCCCCAGGAAACCTCCGAACCCTCGTCAATCAAAGACAGCACCTTTGCAGAAACATCTGCTGCCGTTTCACAATAATGACCGGTAATATTTCTCCGTTCCAGATTTTTAATTACTTTTTCAATCCGGATTCTGTTCGCTTCTTTTACGCTAGCGTCCATAAACCTTTCCTCCTGCATTTTCTTTAATCTACAAAAACACTGCCCCCGATAAACTCACGTATTATGGAGTTGTTCGGGATATCCTTATCCTCATCAATCACATCAAAGAATCTGATGAATTTCAGCAGGCGTGCCGCCTCACTGTACTCCGCTTCATCCGGCTTAACCTCATCCAGCAGCGGCCAGGCATATTTCTTAAGCACCGACAGCTCATATACCATAGCCGAGTTAAAAAGAACGTCCGCTCTGCCGTTATAAGGGAAAATGTTCACATCCTCACCCGCACGCACTTTCGGCCACATTGCGATTGTCTCAGCCGCACTGTGCCCGCGGAACTTGTGGTCTCTCACAATCCTGCGCAGCATCCGCGCATCGGTGGTCGGAACCCGGTTGTGAACATCTATGTTCAGCTGGGTGAGCGGACTTATGTAAATACGGAATTTTTCATCCTCATCTATTTTTTCCGTCAGCGTGTCGTTCAACGCATGTATTCCTTCAATGACAATGAGTTGGTTGCTGCTGATCGATGTAATGCGCCGCCCGAAAATTTTCTTGCCGTCCATGAAGTCAAATTCCGGCAGATCCACACTTTCTCCATCAAGCAGCCGGTTCATATTATCATTGAATAAATCAAGATCCAATGCATCTAAATTCTCGTAATTCGGATTGCCGTCCTCGCCCAGAGGCATATCACATCTGTCCACGAAGTAGTCATCCGTACCCATGTAAAGCGGCTTCATTCCGTTGACCTGCAGCTGCACGCAAAGCCTGTGTGCAAACGTTGTCTTGCCGGATGAAGACGGCCCCGCAATCAGGACAATCCGCCTTTTTTCCGCAACAATCCGGTCTGCAATCTCTGCGATTTTCTTCTCCTGAAGTGCTTCCGAGAGAAGAATCAGATCTTTAGCTTCGCCGCTGCGAATTTTTTCATTCAAATTTTCCAGATACATAACATCCAGCAGCTGCTGCCATTTGCCGGCTTCTTCAAATGCATCATACAGCTTCCTGTCATCCACGAATTCCGGAATTCTGTCCGGATGCGAAGGATGCGGGAAACGCAGCAATACTCCCCGACGGTATTTACGCAGCTCAAAATGCTCCACATACCCTGTAGAAGGCGTCATGTGACCATAGAAGAAATTTCGATATCCCTCCAGCGTATAGAATTTCGCCGTATGTACTCCGGCCGCATGTTCCAGCAGTCGTGACTTTTCCGGATAATTATACGATTCCAATATTTCAATGGCTTCCTGCCGGCTGTACTTCTCGCGCGTGATCGGAATATCGGCATTGACCAGTTCATGCATCCGGCGTTCCACCGCCGCAACCTGCTCCTCCGTTATCGGTTCCGGTGTTCTGATTACGGTGTAGAGCCCCTTGTTGAGCGAGTTCTCAATTTCCACGCTCAAATCTCCAAGCACATCCATTACCGCCTTAAGGTAAATCAAGGACAGGCTGTGCTGATACACCAGGTTGGCACTGTATGTCCGCATGTCCAGAAGCTGCACTACGCAATCTTCTTCCAGCAGCAGTGTCAGCTCTTTTTCTTTGCCGTTCACATTTGCAAGCAGCACGGTATAAGGAAGCTCCGGCTGATATCGATCCGCCAGTTCTTTAACCGTTATCGGATGCTGCACTGTTATTTCTTCGTATTCCGCTCCGATCTGCGGCTGTAATTTGATTTTCATAATCACTCACCATATATTTCATTGCAATACATTATCTTTATTATACCTTGCAAGCCAAACAGATACAACCTCAGGTTTTTCGAATCGCAGTCATGAAAAAAGGAGTCCCGATTCCGACTCCTTTTTCATATAATGCCTTCAGCTGCAGCAGGCACGCGCTTCATCAGCTTCAGGTTCCAAATTCTGCAGCACGCAGCCCTGTTCCGGATTTGCCTGCTCCGAGCTTTCCGTTTCTGCAAAGACTTCAGCTGTGTCAGAGGATGTGTTCAGCGCAGGGCCTTGTTCCGGTTCCGCGCTTCTGCGATGCGGTCTGCGTTTTCGCAGCAAGTCCACAATCAGCCTCATCTCCTGTTCTTTTAAGGTTACGCCCCGCGACATGCGGCTGTGATCGGGATCCCAGTCACGGATATCATATTTCGCCGGGCCTCCGTTCCAGCTGACCAGATTCAATTCTTTCTTCCACCCCGTGGAATGCGCCGCTATCACGCCTATTTCTTCCACAATTTCAAATGTGACCTCGCGGTCAAAGCCTCTGTTTGATGACATATGTAATCTCCTTTCCCTGCATCAAGACAATACCACTTTTGTGAGTGTATTATACTTCGTCTGGAAATATATGTCAACCATATTTTGTAAATTCGTTATTTTTCGTATTATAAAACATCCCGAGGATTACTATATCCTCAGGATGTTTGCTTTCTATCAAAAATTCTTAGTCCTCCATTGCAGCCTTAATGATTGCCGGCAGCTTACGGCATTTTTCCTCGGAAACTGAAGCCACGGATACACGCAGACCCTTTGCCAGCGGCACGATGAATACGCCCTCCTTTTCGAGCTTTGCACTGATCTCATCCGGATTGCTGCACGGAATGGAGATAAAGAATCCGGCATCAAAAGGAACGATCTTCAAACCCACATTCTTTGCCTCTTCTTCAAAAGCTCTGCCTCTTCTTATGAGCATTTCTCTGTAATGAGCCCGTTCCTCATTCACGCGTTCCAGCAGACCCGGCTCTCCGTAAATTCTTGACAGGATAACCTGAGCCACCTTTGCACTGTTGGACCAGGAACCTCTGGAGGAATACTCGCACACTCTCTTGAATTCATCTGCAATTTCCTTTGTCTTGGCGATGCATATCATTGCTCCGCAGCGGGTTCCGTATAACGTATATGTCTTCGAAAGGCTGTATGCCATAATCGGCAGCACATTTTCCGGAAGCGCTTCCAGCTTCGGCAGGAATCTTCTGTATTCCTCTTCATCTCCGGCAAAATCAATGTACGCCGCGTCGATAACCAGTGCAATGGCTTTGCCGCATTCAGCTTCTTTCTGCAGCACGGCAATCACATGATCCCAGTCTTCCAAAGTCAGGGAATATCCGGTCGGGTTGTGAGCTGGCGTGTTTAAAATGATTACCAGACTTTCCTGTTTCGCCAGCAGCTCTGCGGATTTTTCGCGGAAAGAATCGATATTGAACTTTCCGTCTTCTGTAAAGAATTCAAACGTTGCAATGCTGCGGCCGATTTCTCCGGCAATTGTGTTGTACGGTGCCCAGTGCCAGTCGGAAGTCATTACCTGATCTCCGCCGTCGGAGTAGTTTGCAATCACGTTTCTGAGAGAGCCTGTACCACCCGGCGTTGCCACCGCTTCTACATAACCTTTAGGGCGATGCGAACCGAACGCCGCCTGCTGCACCGCTTCACGGAACGGTTTGATGCCGCCGATAGGTGCATAGTCCGCATATTCTGCCGGGCTGAGGTGTTTAAACACTTCATCGACAGAAGACAGCACTACCAGATTGCCGTCATCGTCCAACAAAGAGCCGATGGTCGCATTGATAACCTTATCCGCTCCCTTTTCAGCAATCATAGCCTTTGCACGATTGCTGATGCCAAAAATCTTATCCTCCTGAGGGATATGTCTTCCATTCCCTCTCGCTAAAATATATTCCGCCATATTATTCTCCTCTGATATTTTATCTGCGCTCATGTCTGTGCTGCTGCGGTATTCAAAAGATACCGTATAAAATGCAACGGCTCCATTATACCATGCCTGTTTTGGATTACAAGTGGTTCATGTAATACTTTGCAAATAATTGTTTCTTGCACCAGCCTCGCTCTATGGCACAATTGCTTTTACGTAGTTTATATTCTTTCCCCGGCTGCGAAACTTCTTTTCATATTCCGTCATGACCAGACGCGCCGCATAATCGCTGTGATGCAGATCCGTGGTCTGCTCTGTGATCTCGTAGCCGACCGCCTCCAATTCCTCCAGTGTGAACTCATACAGCGAATCATTATCGGTCTTGATTTCAAGGAATCCGCCCGGTTTCAAAGCCCAGCCGTAATCCAAAAGCCGTTTCCTATAAGTCAGCCGCCTCTTTGCATGGCGCGCCTTAGGCCACGGATCGCTGAAATTGAGATATACGCCCGAAAGCTGATTTTCCAGAAAATAATCGCTCATATGATCCACAAATGTCATCATGAATTTCAGATTCTGCAAAGGCTCACGCCCGGCTTCTTCCTGCGGTTCTTTTACTTTTTCGAGTGCGCGCAGAATTACGGTTTCCTGCCCCTCTATGGCCAGAAAATCGCTTTTCGTATCCTCTGCAGCCTTCTGTATGATAAAGTCTCCCTTGCCGCAGCCGATTTCCAAATACAAATTCCGCCGAGCCGGGAAGCACTCCGCCCACAGACTGCGAAGCGCCGCTTCATGCTCCTCCGTCTGAAACAACGGTTCCCTGCCGCCGACCTCCGCGTGGGAATGCCCGCCGTCCGCAGGCAGCGGCACAATATATTCACTGCATTCCTGCAGTCTCTTGTCAAGATCCTTGGCTTTTCTCTGTCTCACAGCAGAATCCTTTCCAGTATAATCAAAGCTAAAAAAGCAGCAAAAATCAGACATGCTGCAATGTCACGCGACCGGATTTTCATACCGTTCATGCGGGTTCTTTTACCGCTGCTGCCGTAGCATCTGGCTTCCATAGCCATGGCCAGATCCTGTGCAATCCGAAATGCACTGATAAACAGCGGAACCAGGATCGGAATCAGAGCCTTTGCTCTCCGCAGAATATTGCCGCTTTCAAAATCAGCACCGCGAGCCATCTGTGCTTTCATAATCTTATCCGTTTCCTCAAGGAGGGTCGGAATAAAACGCAGTGCAATTGTCATCATCATGGCTAAATCATGAGCCGGAAGTCCGAATCTTTTAAATGGCGATAACAGCGTCTCTATACCGTCTGTCAGGCTGATCGGTTTAGTCGTAAGCGTCAGCAGCGATGAGCCGATAATCAGCAGAATAAGCCTGATTGCCATGAAAACAGCCGTCCGCAGGCCTTCTTTGCTTATGCTGAGAACCCAGAACGATACCAGCACTTCGCCTTTAATCATAAACATATTGATAATAAACGTAAATGCAATCAGAATGAAAATCGGCTTCAATCCCCGCAGAATGAATTTCAGCGGCACCCGGGAAACAGCAATCACTGCCGCAAGTCCCAGTGCAGCCAATGCGAATCCGATAAAATCCTTTACCACAAATATGGCCACGATATACAGCAGCGTGACCATGATTTTGACTCTTGCATCCAGTCTGTGTATCCATGAATTCCCCGGATAAAACTGCCCAAGGGTAATATCTCTTATCATCGTTCCAATACCTCTGCTATCCTGTCTGCCGTTTCTTCCATAGTCAGACATGTTCCTTTCAATGCAAATCCGTTTTCTCTCAGCTGTGCAGCAATTTCCATTGAGGCCGGTAACGCCAGTCCGATTTCTTTGAGTTCTTCATCGCGTGCGAAAACCTCCTCAGGCGTTCCGTCCATCATAAGTCTGCCGTGATCCATCACCAGCACCTTATCGGACATTGCTGCGATATCGTCCATATTGTGAGATACCAAAAAAATAATGTTTTTTTCACTCTCATGGATTTTCTGCACCATATTCAGGATGTCATCATGCGCTTTCGGGTTTAATCCCGCCGTCGGTTCGTCCAGAATCAGCACCTCCGGCTTCATCGCAATAACTCCCGCAATCGCAGCTCTCCGCTTCTGGCCGCCCGAAAGATCAAACGGCGACAGATTCTTCACCTTGTCGTAATCCAGACCCACCAGTTCAATGGCCTCGCGCACGCGCTCGTCCACCTCTTCACGCGAAAGCCCCAGATTGGATGGACCGAATGCCACATCCTTTGCAACAGTCTCTTCGAATAACTGATACTCCGGATACTGAAACACAAGTCCGATCTTCTTGCGGATATCTCTCATTACCACATTCTCCGCAGTAATATCCACATCACCTACGATTATATGACCCTTCTTTGGTTTCAACAGTCCGTTAAGATGCTGTACCAGCGTGGTTTTCCCTGAACCTGTATGACCGATAAGTCCTACCAGCTGCCCGTCGTGCGCATGAAAGCTGACATTTTCAAGCGCCAGCGATTCATCCGGTAAGCCTTCACTGTATATATGCGTCAGTCCTTCTACTTTAATTGACATAAATACCTCACAATATCCTCTACTTCCAGCAGATCCTGCGGCACTTCAATCCCTCGCATTCTCAAACGATATGCCAAATCGACCGCAGGCGGAACACCCAGGCTCAAAGCTTTCAGTTCCTCTGCTCGCCGGAAGATTTCAATCGGTGTTCCCGTCATTTTCAGCTTGCCCTGATCCAGCACTATTATTTTATCTGCCTGTGCAGCTTCTTCCATAAAATGCGTAATCAGCAGCGCCGTGATTCCCTTCTGATTGAGGCGATGGATAACGCTCATAACTTCCCGTCTTCCCCGAGGGTCCAGCATGGCCGTCGGTTCGTCAAACACGATGCATTCCGGCTCCATGGCGACTGCTCCCGCAATGGCAATCCGCTGTTTCTGACCGCCCGAAAGGAGATGAGGTCCTTTTTTCCGGAATTCGTACATTTCTACGCTTCGCAAGGCTTCATCGACCCTCCTGCGGATTTCCTGCGGATCCACGCCCAGATTCTCAGGGCCGAAAGCCACATCATCCTCTACCACCGAGGACACGATCTGATTATCAGGGTTCTGAAATACCATCGCTACCTTCTGCCGCACATCCCAGATGTTTTCCGGATCTGCCGTATCCAGACCGTCCACATAGATTCTGCCGCCCGTAGGCACCAGCAAGCCATTTATATTCTTTGCCAGCGTTGATTTTCCCGAGCCGTTCTGCCCGATAACCGCCGTGAAGCTTCCCCTTTCCACAGTAAAACTCACGTCATCGATAGCGCGGAACGTACTTCCGTCCTCGCTTTTTATATAATCAAAAACCAGATTTTCAACTTTTATAAAATCCGTCACTTTTCTTCTCCGTAATAATCATTCAGCCATTTCAACATGGTAAATACGTCCGCCTGTCCCGGTGCCGAAGCCTCCTGCCCGGCTGCAAACGTTATGCAGGATCCGCAGCGCCCTGCAGCAACCCGCGTAACCTTGCCGTATTCTCCCATGCCTATCATCACCAGCGGTCCGATGCCTTTTTGATGCATGAATGCCGTCATCTTCAGCAGGTTCTCGGCATCCTCTTTATTCTCCGTCATGGCCGCTATCTTAAACACATCCGCACCCGCAGCCTGCATAATGCTGACCTTTGAGAGAATCTCCTTCGGACTCAGCATGCGTTCAAATTCATGATATGAACAAACGACTTTTCCTCCGAGCCTATGAATCTCATCAATCTGTTCCCGCAGCGAAAAGCCGCCCTCTTCGCAAATATCCTCTGCTGTCTGCGCTGCTGCCGAAAGCTCCGCATCGATGAGCCCCGTCAATCCCGAACGAGCTGCAAGTTTATAAATTTCAAACTTCCGAGTCTGCGAAAGCTCCAACATACCTCCCTGCTGTACACTGCGAACGGTAAAAATCAACGGTTTATCCGCCGCAATATATTCCAGATCATCTAAAATCTTGAGAAAGTCCAGATAAAATTCCTTTTTCTCCAGTTTCTCCTCCAAATTTTCAATGCCTGACAGACAGCAGTCCGCACGCCATTCAATCAGATCACACGGAAGCATCGCTGCGCGCTCGCATTCTGCAATCAGCTCCTGCGGAGTCCTGCTTGTCAACGGAATCGCAACCTTGGGACGACCGGCCTGTAATACAGTATTTTTTATTTTCAGAGTCTGCATAACTCATCCTTTCTCTTCTTCTGCATACATTGTTTATTTTATCATCTTTCATATGCTTTGAAAAGAGTAAGAACCGCGGCCGTCACTCATTTTACCGTTTCTCTTCCTGCAAAGCCTCCTCGCCTGCTTTCGGAACATCGGAATACCGATATGCAAAATATACCTTTGCAGGAGTTCTTGTCAGCGCCTCGGAAATCAGAACTGCAATCAGAATGCCTACTGCAAACTGGCCGATATTCCACGGAATGCCCAGTACCGGTGTTACCCAGCTGCCGTACATGATTCCCTCTGCAAAATAATATCCTGCCGTCATGAAAA
>CAVCML010000016.1:0-34263 GCA_963603335.1 Bacteroidaceae bacterium
CTTGTGTTTTCAGCCATTTTAGATTAGAATATACTGTGGAATATGTCGTATAAATCTTCGACATACCTATACAACCAAATATTTGCTTCAAAAGAAAGGATTTACATAATGGCACAGGATAAAATCATGGTCGTTGACAACGAAATGGAGATTATACAGCTTATTAAACTCTACCTTTCCAGAGAAGGCTATGACGTTGTCTGGACCACCGAAAGCACAAAAGCGGCAGAACTTGCTCAGAGCGAAAACCCGGATCTCATCCTGCTGGATGTAGTTATGCCCGGAATGTCCGGAATAGAACTCTGCGGCAAAATACGGGAGCAGAGCGATGTCCCTATTCTATTTGTCAGCTGCCGCGATCAGGATATGGACAAAGTCCTTGGACTATCCATAGGCGGAGATGATTACATTACAAAACCATTCAGCCCGGCTGAACTTGTTGCCCGGGTCAAAGCTCATCTTCGCAGGCGCAATCTGTCATCGGGAAACACCCAGAGCGCAGTAATCAGCGATGAACGAAATCTGCTTACAGCAGGCGAACTTACAATCGATCTTTCGGCGCATACGGTTTCCGTCGGCGAAACGCCGGTGCATTTGACCGCCAAAGAATTTGAAATGCTGGTACTGTTCGCAAAATATCCGAACCGGGTATTCACCAGCCGTCAGATTTTCGACAGTCTCTGGAATACTTACGGGCTTGAGGAAGACGTCAGAACCGTCATGGTGCATATCAGCAATCTTCGAAAAAAAATCGAATCCACACCGGGATCCCCTCAATATATCTGCACGGTACGAGGCGTCGGCTACAAGCTGGTAGTTCCCGAAGAATAATAAAAAAACATTTAAAATCAATCGCAAAAGGCTGCCTGTTCAGGCAGCCTTTCTTTTGCTTCAAAGGAGTTTTATGTTGTTTGGCATATCATTTATTTGCATAATTCAAGGCGGAAATCCCGCCTTGAATTGTGAATACGCTGCATTTAGCAGTAATCCGCGTTTAGTACTGAATCTTGATACCCAATTCTTTCAGACCGGCTTCGAGGCATTCGAAGAAGTCTTCGATATCCTTAGGAACGATAGTTCCCAGTGAGCACAGACGGAATGTCGGCAGATCGGAAACCTTTCCCGGATAAATTGTGAATCCTCTTTCATAGAGATAATCATGAACCTTACTGAAATCCCAGTTTGGATCGTTTGGATACAGAACGGAGATTACCAGCTTGGACTGTAATTCACGAGGAATAATCGTCTTGAAGCCCAGTCTGTCAAGGCCTTTGTACAGAGCTTCCCATACGGACTGATGTCTAGCCCATTTAGCTTCTTCGCCAACTTCCCAGTATTCCTTGATAGCCTGTCTTGTAGCATAGATTGTCTGTACAGGAGGTGTGAAGTGCATTTCGCCCTTATTCTTGATGAAGTCATACTGCATGAAGAGGTTCGTGTAGTACGATCTTGTCGGATAATCCTTGGATGCTTCGATTAATGCCGTGTTACCGATTACATATGATAAGCCTGTCATTGACATGAGACCCTTCTGAGCGGATGCCATGATGAAGTCGAGGTTATCTTTATCCATATCGATAGGAATCATAGCGTATGTGGAAGTAGTATCTACAACCATAGTCTTGCCATACTTATGAGCTACAGCACCGATTTCTCTGATCGGGTTCAGAACGCCTGTGCCTGTTTCATGGTGGCAGCAGTATACAACTGCGATGTCCGGATCAGCCTTGATAGCTTCTTCAGCCTTATCAACGTCGATAGGTTCTGTGATAGGCAGCTTCAGATCTATATAATCCATGTGATAGTACTTAGCAACTTCTGCTGCTCTTCCGGAATATGCACCATTGTCGAGGACCAGAATTTTCTTTCCTTCCGGAACCAGAGAGTTCACGCAGGAGTCGATGTTAATCGTGCCTGAACCTGTGAACAGTACTGCAGTGTACTTGTCCAAATCGCCGTGAACAATTTTAACGAGGTCTTCACCCATCTGCTTCATGATATCGCCGAATTCTTTTTCTCTAGGGCAGATATCAGGAACTACCTGTGCATACTTAACTGTATCAGTTGTCGTAGCCGGACCTGGATTTAACAGTACGTTTCTTTTTACTTTAGGATATTCCATTTTGCTCCTCCTTACTTATAACATGTAATACTTATGATTCTGTAACTTCATTCATGAATACTTATATTCATTCTATGCGAGGTCTTTTTTCTTGTTGGCACCCCATCCAGCGATGATGGAAATGATGATGAGTGCTGCGCAAACACCGGCGATGCATGTGAATACTAATGTCCAGTTGCCGCTGCTGGTCAGAACGCCTCCGAAGAAGAGTGCCTGTACGGATGCTCCAAGGTATGCGAAGCAGTCCAGTACGCCTGCTGCGGTTCCTGCAAATGCTCTTCCGCCGACGTCAGTAGCATAAGCCCAAACCAAACCATTGATTGCGTAGATGAAGAAGCCTGCGATGAACAGCAATGCTCCTGCTGCCATTCCCGGTTCCACCTTCATGAAGGTAAATACGGTTAATCCTGATATCGCTGCACATATGATAACCATCGGCAGTCTGTTTTCTGAGAAGAATTTATCAGAGAACCAAGGAATTACGATTGTTCCTATTGCCATTCCCAAAGGAAGCAATAAAGTTCCGAGTGCGCCGTCTTTGATATTAACGCCGAATTCCTGTACATAATACGTAGGAACCCATGTGAGCAGTCCATATCTTGCAATGCTCGATCCAGCGATGATTAAGAGCCAGCAGTCAAATCTCCACTTCTTTAACAGATACAGATACGGGAAGAGTTTACCGTGCTCAGCAACCAGCTGTTTCAGTTCATCATCCTGTTCGTTTCTCTTTGCGTCAGAATCCACATATTCTTTCAGGCCGATCTTCTTCGGGCTGTCTTTTGCGATGAATATGTAAATTATACCTGCAGCAATCATGAAAGCAGCCGGCAGTATGAATCCAGCTTTCCATCCGAATCCCGGAAGTACTATAACTGCCAGTGAAACGGTAAGTGCTGCGAATACCTGACCAAATCCTGAGAACCCGTTCGCGAAGCCCGTTGCGAATCCTCGTTTGTCTCCCGGCCACCAGTTGGACAGAAGTGCCATACCAGGCGACCATACCATGGACTGGAAGTAACCATTGAATCCCC
This sequence comes from Bacteroidaceae bacterium, assembly GCA_963603335.1. GTDB lineage: Bacteria > Bacillota > Clostridia > Peptostreptococcales > Anaerovoracaceae > Lentihominibacter. The sequence continues at coordinate 3,157 of CAVCML010000016.1, forward strand.
ATAAAATTGCGATTACGATGATGCTGGACTGGAATCCAATCAGAACGTTCGCCGCTGCCGATAAGAATATACCTGCAACGATGAATTTGTTTACGCCGAAGATTTCTCCAAGTCTTCCGTTGAAGAGATGTCCGATACCGTAAGTCCAGAATAATACAGATGATAAAATTCCAAGATCAAGTTCTGTCCAGCCTTCTTCTGCCATCATGGCCGGCATTGTATACTGCAGGTTCAAACGACCACAGTAAAGAATCGAGTATAATATCGAAAATGCCAGAAGTACAATCCATGCATTTTTTGTGAACAGTTTGAATTGTTCAGGTGTGTATCCGAGCATATCGACTTTCTTTTTTTCAGCCATCGATTTCCTCCTTGTCACAAAATAACAACAACAATATTAAATTTTATGATGATGCGAGGCATCCTTTATATCTTCGGAATGCCTCGCAATTATCAGGTCTTGTGTATGATTATTTGTCGTCTACCATTAAATAGTTTCAATCAGGCCCTGTCCCGGTTTCTCGCCTCTTCTGAGTCTCGGTTCAATCTGTCCGAAGATGATTTCCGGTACATAGGATACATCCGGTACTAAGAAGTCAGGCTTGGAAGCTGCCAGCTGATCATAGTTGTTGGATCCGGAAGCATAAAGACCGATAGTCCATGCGCCGGCGTTGTTGCCGCAGATCATGCCTGGAGCTGTATCGTCGATTTTAACTACTGATTCGCAAGGAATAGCTTCCTTAGTGATTTCATAAGCACTCAGCATGCAGTCATATACCATGAACGGAGTAGGTCTTCCAGGAACCTTTTCGGAGTTCGTTACAACGTCGAACTTCAGGCCATATTTGTCTTCCAGCAGCTTGTTCAGAGCCAGGGAGTCTTCTTCATAGTATCCAGTGTCGCATCCGATCAGGATTCCTGCTGCTCTCAGTTTTTCGATACATTCAACAGCGCCCGGAATCGGTTTAGCCAGATCTTCGTCAACGATGTACTGGGACATCAGCGGACGGAAAGCAGCCAGTACAGCGTCGAAATCGTCTTCAGTCCAGTGACGGCCATACTTTTCTTCCCACTGCGAGGAGATTTCCGGCAGGTTCAGCAGCATTCTGAGGTGAGTCGGTTTGAAGTTGCCCATAGGCTTTCTGATTTCATTCCAGTCACATTCAATACCGAACTGTTTCAGAGCTTCGTAGAAAGGAACTACCGGAGCTTTGCATCCTCTAAGGTCGTCCTTTGGCCATCTTGCTCTCAGATCTCCAGGGCCGTCGCAGAAAGTGCCTGCAGTGTCGAGTACCGCTAACTTAATTTTTCCTGTGTAGGTTCTGTTATACATTTTTGTTCCTCCTTTTTTATCCTTCCAGAAATCATTTATTTTTATTTAATCTGGATGTTTAACTTAGGTTTTCTCGATGGTTATACTATAGCACCCATGTTTAAAGTCATAATCAAGGTTTGTTTTAGTTTACTTAAAGGAATTTTAAAGATTCTGTAAAGACCGAATATTATACAATATTGTGGAATATTGAGAATATTTATGAAAGTGTTGCAATTACACGCCTCCCGCTAAGACTGCAAGAAAAGAGCGAGCTTCACAGTTTATAAAGCTCGCTCTTTTCTTTAAGTACACAAATTATATGAATTAATTGTTTTCGCTATATTAACCCGCTTCCTGTGCCTGAAATCGTAACTCTCTGTCCCATCCAGGTCTTTTCCTGCACGTCCTTGATGTCCTCCATATCACTGATTTCCACCATGATATCGGCGAATTTCTCCTCAATCTTCCATTCTCTGCAGCCCGCATCGGCCAGCAGATGCTCTATATGCTTGCGTCCTTCATGTATAGCGTAGAATGTCGCCTCTTCTTTAGATGCACATTCCATGCGGTCCCATGGCATGTTGAGCAAATACTTTCCTTTATCAAGGCTGATAAGAATATCTACGGTTTCCGTCACCTGGCCTACGGCCGCTCCATATGCATTGGCAACATCGGCATGTTCCGGCACCAGCACATCTTCATGCAGAAGCTTTCCGGCCTCCTTGAGCCATACGCCTGCAGGTGCTCCGATTGCAACCAGCCTCTTCTTTAAATGAATCTGCGGATTGATTACGCCGGAGAGCTTGCTCCCGAAGGCTCTTTCCAAAAGATACATAGCCGCTTCACTTTCTTCCATCGATATCAGTCCCTGATTCGGACGAAGTGAGCTTCCTGCTTTGTTTTCTTCCGCCAGATCAAAGTTCGCCGCCGCCTGTACGCAGGCTGATGCCAGCTTTACCTTGATCATTCTCTCCACTCTGTCAAGGAATTTTACCGTGCTGATTTCCTGTCTGCGCGCCAGAATCCCCACACCGGCCTGAGACAGATCGCGATTCCAGCGATTGTATCTTCCCTGAACGTGAAGAATATCCGTCGGAGTTACACCGATTCGCAGCAGAATTCCTTCTTCCACCAGCGGACTCAAGTCGACGGTCTCCGGATCCTTTCCGATGATTCGCGCCAGGTATGTCATGCTGTGCGGCCGTTCCTTCAGCTTTTCGATTATCTTTTCATCCTTGCCGGTAACATTGCGGGACGGCGTGCCTCCCCGATAGAAATAACAGTCCGCTTCCTGCGCCGAGTATGATTTGATATCCCCGGTGCGGCGGAAGCTTCGCACTTCGTGAATCAGCTCCGGCCAGTCAGCCCCTGCCACGCAGAGCGGAATAACTTTTTCCGGTCCGATCTGTATCCGTCCGTGGCGATCCAGACAAATACGGCTGTCGCCGCCGATGCCGAAGGTGGATATTTCCGCTGCCTGTACACGAGTCAGCCACCCGCCTACATTGGCACCCTCTCTGCGGATTCTTACAGAACCACCTGAAATTTCAGCGATATCAGTGGTCGTCCCTCCCATGTCGACCACAAGACCATCTTTCTGTCCTGTCAGAGCCAGCCCGCCGATAACGCTGGCAGCAGGTCCCGACAGGATTGTTTCTACCGGTCTCTGGCTCGCCAGCTTCTCGGTCATCAAAGTTCCGTCTCCCTTTACTACCATAATGGATCCGGAAATATTCTTTTCTGCCAATACACGTCTGGTGGATGCCAGAAGATCATCTATGATGGGAATCAGCCGTCCGTTAAGCACGGCTGTTACCGTTCTGTGATAAAAACCCAGTGCTGTACTGAGATGATGGGCACATATAACAGGAACACCCAGAACTTCTTCTGCAATCAGTGCCGCTTCCTGTTCGTGTTTCGGATTGCGGACACTGGCATATCCCGAAATGGCAACAGCGTCCACTTTACCTTTAAGCGGCTGAAGCACGCGGCGCACTTCTTCTTCATCCAGTGCCTCCTTCTGCCGGCCCATAATATCAAACTTACCCTTAATCCGAATGCTTTCCGCTGACGGAATTTCACCATCTAAATCAGCTCCCATATAAAGCAGAGCGACTTTGCCTCCGCGTCCCTCTACGATAGCATTGGTAGCCAGCGTCGTCGAAAGAGATATCATGGTAATTTCGTCCATTCTGTCAAACTCCAGTTGTTCCAGACATCCCTTTATCCCCCGCGTCAGATCATCTTTGGTCGTCAACGCTTTTGCTTTGCAGATAACCCTGCGGTCCTTTGCATCTATAACAACCGCATCCGTATAGGTGCCGCCTGTATCCATTCCTAAAATAAAAGACATAGAAAGCCTCCTTTTCCTGTTTTGGAAATATCGTAAGCCTTCTATGTCATTTTTTGCAATATATTATATTGATTCTTTAAGGAAACTTTAGGAATATACCATCTGTTTTTCTTTACCTTTGCAGCATTCTTTCAGCCTCTTCTCCCTATTCCTGTATCTCCGGTGCCGATATAATCGTATTCTTCTTGCTGACCACAATCCCGCATACGACCATTAAAACACAGAACACTTCCATACTGATAAATATGGACAGATAGTTGTTATCGAACAAATTGAGCGTCATCGGGAAAATAACCGACTCCAGAAAAGCCCCCAGATAGGCGAATCCGTTGAACATGCCCGCCGCCGTTCCCGAAAACACACGGCAGCCGATGTCGATGGCGTGAACCCAGAGAATTCCGTTAATGCCGTAGAGAGCGAATCCCATAAAGAAAATTCCCACCAGTACCGACCGGGAATTTTCCAGCATCGGAAACGTGATGACCAGCGTACCGCACATCGCTGCCATAGCGGTCACAATAACACCTTTATTGTCGAACAGTTTAGTTCCTGCCACCCATGTTATGATCAGCGTGCCGAAAGCCATTCCCACAGGAAGCATCAGATTTGAAAAACCTTCGCTTAAAAGCTCCTCACCGTTTTCCTGCCTGTAATATACCGGAATCCAGTTGAGCAGCCCGTATCGGCATATGCTTGAAAGCATGGCGATGGCGCACCACCACCAAAAGCTCTTCATGTGCAGAAAATAGGTCCACGGGTTTTTGCCTTCAGTCCTTCGTTTCTGCAAAGCATCCTCCCGCTTCTGCTGGTGTGAATTAATTACTTCATATGCAGGCAGGTTTTTATCGGCAGGTTTTTCCACTGCAAAGATCCAGAAAAGAATCACAAAGATAAACAGAACTCCCATAGGAATCACCATAGCCGGACGCCAGCCCATATTCGGCCACAAAGAAAGTATCAGCACCGGCAGCATATATGCGGTAACGTGTGAGAGTCCCGAAAAGAAATTGGCAATGCCTACGCCCTGTCCTCGCGTACCGTCCTTCCACCAGTGAGACAGCATGCCGATGCCGCCCACCCATATCATGCTCTGCATGAGGCCGTTTACAATCCAGGTCAGCAGCAGCAGCAGCCATTGATTCTCCATGGATATCATGACATTTAAGATTATAGTGCCGATTCCGCCGCAGACGACCAGCTTCTTGGCGCCGAACCTGTCTGCTATGTATCCGTTTATCATGCTGCCTGCCGCATAACTCAGAAATACGCTGATTGAAAGAATATCAGCCTGCATCTGGTTGATTCCCGCATCCGCCACGAATCTGTCCATATTGTTGTTTACATTGAATCTTCCAAGATAGACGAAATTATACATCATTGAAAAACTGATCAGCGTAACCCATTTATAATGACGAAATCTTTGTTCCATGCTTATCTCCTCAAACACTATTTACAATTAACCATCTTTAATTTATCATAAACAGGTAATGATTTCAAATTAGTAGGAGGAATAATTTTTTATGCATATCGTTCCCGGCTATTCGATGATGGCGGCAACAGCCACCACATTCATGCTCAGTATAATCTTCCTGATTCTATCCGAACAGAGCAAAAAACAATACATGAGATTTTGGGGAATTGCCTGGCTGACGTACTCAGCCATGTTCCTGCTTGATTTCTGTCATCTTAACTGGAACTTTATCTATCTGGGCTACGTTATGCTGCGGCAGCTCCTGGCTCTGTTGGGATCATACGTATTTCTGCTCGGCACCCATCATTTTTTTCAGATTAAGATTCCGATGTCTATAGACATTGCGGCCGTAATCTCTTCGATTACCATGGTTCTCTACCCTGCCGTTGAACCGATTTATACAATGATGATTGTCCCGAATATCATCTTTTCATCCGGACTTCTGATATATGCAGGCTGCATGTTTATCTCCATCTCCTGGACACAGAAGCTGCCGGAAAAGCTTATGGCCAGCTTTCTGATTCTATTATGGAGCATATTCATCAATCACTTCACATTTTCGCTGAAGAATCAGCAGCTGGAAATCAGCTCCTATTTTATCAGTATTTTCACGGTAAACATTCTTATATTGACACTGATTATCATATACTTTAAAAAACTGCGTTTCGTCGATTCAAAGCAGCACAGCCGTTTCCGCCTGCTTGTGGAAAACTCATCGGACTCCATGTTCCTGTACGATTACAAACGCCAGAATTTTGAATACATCAGTCCCGGGATTTCAAAACTGATCGGTATCAGCGAAGAAAAGCTTTATGCAATGCCGGATCGGTTCTTCGACTATGTCAACACATCAAAAAAATACAGCTGCATCCTCAGCATTTTCTCACATCCCGTTAAAAGACCCGGGGGCGGAATCCTCATGCTGTATAAAAACGGTATCGTGGAGCGGTGGTCCGAAATTCACTATATTCCGATTCGCGACAACACAGGTACCGTATCTGCAGTTGAAGGAATTCTTCGCGACATAACCGAACAGAAACAAACGGAGGAAAAACTGAAAGCTGCGGAAGAAGCCAAGAAAGAGTTCCTGGAAAACATCTCTCATGAGATTAAAACGCCGATTACCCTTATTCAGGGCTACACGGAAAGCCTGCTGGATAAAGTGGTTCCTCCGGAATCCACCGACACGTATCTTAAAATGATTAATTCCAAGGCCGGAATTCTGACAACGCTGCTCTCGGATCTGGCGCAGATTTCCAACATGACATCTCAGACCATGGAATATAAATTTTACGAATATAATGCAGACACGATTATGCACGATCTGGTCCAGCAGGGAGAATTCCATATCACATCCTCCGAGCACAAGGTCTCCACATTTATCAAGGTTATACCAAACGCCGTAGTTATCATCGACCCGCAGCGCATTCAGCAGGTTATTTCAAACCTGATCAGCAATGCCATCCGCCACACCCCGCAAGATCGTCAAATTTCCATTTACTGCATATCATATCCGCATGAGGAACTGCTGCATACGCACATATCCGATGATGACTACACAATTCCCGACGGAGAAATTCTTCTCACCGTCAGAGACCAGGGCGACGGCATACCTGAACGTGATCTGCCTCACATCTTCGAGCGCAATTTCAGCGGAGGAAGGCACATAGTGACCGATTCTTCCGGCAAGGGCAACTCCGGTCTGGGGCTCTACATCTCAAATCAGATTATCTCGCAGCATTCCGGACGCATGTTTGCCAGAAACAATAAACGCGGTGGAGCCGATATTTCCTTCACCCTGCCGTATTATAAATAATCAGCGGCAAGTTAATTTAAAAAGCTGCCTCGATGTTTTTCCCGCACCGAATTTGATTATCCAGAATTTCGCTCTTGTACTGCTCCAGCAGCGGCGTAAACATCAGGCCGAACATAAGCAGCAGATTTGCGAACATAATGCCGAACAATAATACGAGATAGCTTCCTTTGTTCTGTAAAATCACGCGCAGTCTGAATCTGTCGAAAAACCGTATATTCGGCAGGCGCATCACTCGATTTCTTCTCTCTTTTTCCGTCTGCCCGCGCAGGAACGAAAGCGGTGAGAGCTTAAGCTTTTTATGCAGCGCCAGGAAGTTAATCAAAATCATTATAACCTCCGGTCCCGCAGTGGAAAGCAGGAATGCCTCCGGATTCCACAAAGTCTTATATGTCGGCAGCGAATAGCTTCCGTAGTACAGTTCCGCCACCGTATTTTTAAAGATGGTGTATCCGAGAATATTGCCGATGAGACAGGCTATCAGCGTAATTACCAGCGGCAGCGTCATATAATGGCGAATCAGTTCGGCACGCGTATATCCCGACGCCCGCAGCGTACCTATTACGACCGCTTCTTTTTCGATTGTGTTCAGCGTCGTTACAGCAAAGACAAATGCCAGGATTGCCGTGATGATGTACATGAACCAGATAACCATCTGTTTGTCGCTTCCGAGATCGTTTCCCGAGAAATGAATCGCCTGATTGTCGGCTTCCTGCAGGAAATCCTTGACTTCATTATCGCTGTAGAAAGCTTCTTTCACCAGTGTTGACATCATGTCTTCCGATTTATCGCGCTTTGCCCGGTCGCTCATGTTTTCCTTGTTCCACTTCCAGGCATAGCAATGCTTCAGGCTGCGCGTCGATGTACTTTCACCCTTAAGGCCCTTCAGATTCTCAGCCATGGCGTCAAATCCCCCCTGCGTTGTGACTGCCACCGCAAAGTTCTTTGCATCGAGCATAAGATCCGAATTGTTTTTAAAGAGAGCGCTGTAATCTGACAGCGCCACCAGTCCGCTGATTTTCCACGATTTCCCGTTGAGCTCGATGGAATCTCCCACCGTCAGCTTGTTGTTTTCTGCAAAGAGTCTGTCTATTGCAATTTCATCGTCGGAGCCGGGCAATTCTCCCGACAGCACGCTTGTCTTGTTAACGTCTTTGCGATCGGCATAGATTCGATATGTGTTTCCATCCGCCGCCTTCTCTTCTATATACGGCTGAGCATACAGTTTAATATTCTCTTCATCCTCCAAGTTTTCAATCAGTTCGCTATCCGCTTCTTCCTTGAGGATAAAATGGCCGTCTTCTATATTGTATTTTTCAAAGCTTTGATCGTAGGTGGTTTTCATGCTGGTGCCCGCAACCAGAAAACCGGATATAAATCCGATTGAAATAACCATGAAAAGAAAAATCGCCAGATATTTTCCAAGGTCCTGCCGCAGCTCCCGTTTATATCGTTTCTGTAATGGATTCTTCATACGACACCTACCATTCCAGCTGCATCGCAGGAATCTTGCAATCATTATATACCCGGCTGCGAATTTCCCCGTCGCGCAGCGAAATCACCTGATCCGCCATGAGCTTGATAGCATCGTTATGCGTTACGATAATAATAGTATTGTGATACTTTTCATTAACCTGCTCAATCAGCTCCATCGATGCCGCCGATAATATTGAGAAGTGTGGATTTACCGCTTCCCGACGGTCCCAGGAGTACACAGATTTTTCCTTTTTCCACGGTCATGTCAATGCCGCGAAGCACCTGAACACGGGTATCGCCCTGTCCAAAGGATTTTTGAATTTGATTTACTTCCAAAAATGCCACGTTTCTGATTTCCTTTCCTGATTTTATCTATATATGCTTGAAGCACCTGCGACAATCGCCGCAGGTGCTTCAAGTTCTTTTCATTGGTCTGAGTTAGTGTTCACCTTGTTATTGAGGTAAGTGTTTTGATGTCGTTTGTCGTTTAATGAATAGTTGTTAATGATTTTACTCTTGTTTATGTTATTTCCGATATGGCTTGCATCGGATGTTCTGTGTAGTTTTAATGTGTTAGTTTAAACTAACGGTTCTGCCTATATAAAGCCGGCGCGCAAAACGCACCGGCTTATTTCCTATAGGCGGAAATGAAGTAAGGTTTTGTTTCACATGAGTAAAATAATTTATCAAGGAGGTTAGTATCACCTAACTCCATAACTATAGTACTACAGCCACAGACCGATGTCAACCGTTTTTTTAAGTTTTTTATTTTAATTTTCCTGTGTCCGGCAAGTTTATATCTTTTTCATTTTTCCCTGCACGTTTTTTAAACTGCGAAAGACACGGCTGACCACCGAATAGGATCCATCGAACACGATGTGATAGACCTTAGCCGCAGGCTTAGCTGCCAGCAGAATTGTAACGGCCATACTGATCGCAAACAGACAAATCAGGTACAGCAAAGCATATCCTTTAAAATCAAAGTATCCGAAGGTAAATCCCTTATATGTTTTAAATACCCCTACCAGAAGCAGATGAAACAGATAAATCGGCATCGTGTTCATCCCGATGTGTGCCCAGAAACCCTTTTTATCCGGAAGCACACTGAATAAAAACAGTATCCATCCGGTACTGACGATGAGGAGACCGGCCCGAACCAGAATGCCCTCCCAGATCAGCATGCCGGTGGCATGAAAAGAAGCCTTGAGCCGTATGGCTACCGCCACATTGGCCGGAAGATAATAGACCGTTCCCACTGTGACCAAAACGAGGGCAGCGCCCAGCAATGCAATCTTCCATACGGACCGCAGGCGATAGCGTTCCACCTGCTCCATTGTCATCTTATATCCCATCACAAAAGAAATGAAGAACGTGCACATTCTGGATACGGCGAAGCCTTTTACGCTGAGCGGATCGAAGATCCCCGACAGAAAATAAAGCGCCAGAGCAATCAGCGGCAGATGAGCGGTCTTTGCATAATACTTCTGAAAATACCGATAAACAAAAAGAACCACCAAGAACCATGTGGCGTAAGGCAGCACTCCTTCCTTGAAACGCATCGCTGCAACCTCCAGACCTTTCTGCTCGATGATCAGCGGCCAGTACACCAGTCCCGCTATAATTACCGGCCACAGCAGGGAAGAAAAGAGCTTATCCCTATTCTTCTCCGGATTTTTACTGAACATGCCTGATAAAAAGAAGAAAGTCTGCATGGCAAACATATCGATGCCGACATAGATTAGAAATCCGGTTTTGTCGGTAAAATGATAGCCACCCTTAAAAAGGAAATGCTGCAGCACGATGAGGAACATGCAAAGTCCTCGCAGAGCATCGTATTTATAATTTCGTTGTTTGTTCTCTAACATAGTGCTTTCCTCGATTGATAAATTCCGATGCGTTGCCCCATTTTGACCTCAACTTCCGATTCCTTTGCCGCTTCCCGAATCTCCGGAAGAATCTCCGCAACGCCTCGCTTCAGACACAAAATTACCGTAGATCCGCCGTACTCAAACCAGCCGGCTACATGACCGCGCTGCACTGCCGATGCATTATGTCGATTGCAGATTCTGCCCACCAGCAGAGCACCCACCTGAATCATCAGTATGTCATCAAAATTGTCCGAATGCAGCAGGAAATATTCTCGTGTATTTTCACTATATATACGTTGATTTTCTGCAGCAAACGGATGTACCGTGTGAAATACACCGTTGATTTTAATATTCTCTGATTTCATGCCGCTGTCAGGATAATGATACCTGTGATAGTCGGAAACCGTCAGTCGAAACAGCAACAGAATTCCGCCGTCATATTGCGCCGCCAGTTCTCCGTCCCGTATCAGTTCTTCCACGGTATAAAATTGGCCTTTCACCTGGAACTGACTGTCCATGGAAATCTTCTCCACGCTCAGCCTGCCGTCGCAAGGCGAAATCAAAGCATCCCATTCCATATCCACAGGCCGCATTTCCGGCTTGATTCTGCGTATAAAAAAATCGTTGAAAGAGTTGTACTTTCTCTTCTCGCAGCAGGACATATCAATATCATTTTTTTGAACAAATCTACGAATCATGATTTTCGACAGCCTGCTGTCCATAAATGCACCAACCAGTTTTGAAACCCAGGGGCAAATTAAAACCCGCAGCAGAAGTCTGCCGAATACAGTCATATACAGTTTTCGCACAAGCTGCATCTGTTTGTCTTCATCCATTCCATATACCTCCTCACTGCTACGCCATATAATATAAAAACGGCATTGTCAAGAAAAGAGCCGCGACCCCGAGAGAAATCAGCAGAATCTGCCGAAGTCCCGGTTTTGGAAATTGTATATTTGATATAAACAATCCTCCGGTAACAAGCAGCATCAGTTCCCATACCAATTCTCCAAATTGAGACGGAAGAAAATAGGCAATATAATATGTAACAGGAAAAATCACCACGATGCTGGTAATCGGCAGACCATAATAACAATGTTTTGACTGATTCGAGGCATCTCTTTCGATTTCCAGCATATTGTAATACGCTAAGCGAGCCACCGAAGCAATGCAGTAAAAAATAATGAGCGCAATTCCCAAAGGGCTCTGCAGTCCCAGTTTGTAGCAGATAATCCCCGGCAAAAATCCGAAACCCACTACATCGCACAATGAATCAAGCTGAATCCCAAACATCTTTTCCGAATCTGTTCTGTCTTTCTTCGACCTTGCTACTCTGCCGTCGAAAGCATCACAAAGTCCGGAAAAAGCCAGGCACGCCAGCGCAGACATAATTCTGCCGTCAAAAGCAAATACCATGCCGCATACAGAACCGGCAAGGCTTAAATACGTAAGCAATACTGTGTAATTCCAAAATCCAATCATTTTGACCTTCTTTCTTTAACCCTTGAAAAAATACATACAGCAGCAGTTACCAGTCCGCACAAAACCAGCTGACAGTAAAATCCAATGCCTCGCGATACGACAAGCGTCGTTAATGTACCGTCTCCGAACACCGGTGACAATACTTTCAAATAAATATATTCATTAACTCCCATTCCCCCCGGCAGCGGCAGCATCTCCGTTGCCAATCCAATCATACCCTGCACCATAGTGATGTCCCAGCTTCCCAGTCCGGTAACTCCCAGTGCATGACAAGAGGCAGGCGTAACAGCCATAAAGCATAATCTCTGTATAATTGTAATCATCATCACGACCATCAGCATAAACGGATGCCGTTTGCATATGGCAAGCATCTGTGAATACTTTGCAGTAAAATCATCCGCCTTCGTCTGCCATTTATCCGGATTCCCGATAATCCTGATTTTATACAGCAGCTTGATGCTGAAGGATGCAGCTCGCCCCACCAGATTCGGCAAGCATATGATAGCCGCAAAGGCTGCCGTCGCAAGTGCCGTCAAAACGAAGCCCAATATGCACAAAGGCTGAATCCCCGAAACAATACCTGTCACCTGCTCTCGCATAAGCCAGACATAACCGCCTAAAAGCAGCAGTGTCAGCTTAAATGTCAGTGTGATGACCGCCAGAGAAAATACCGAGCCGGAAACTTTGCAGCCGTCCCTGCACATGAAATACAACTGCATGGGCTGTTCCGCCGAACCCGCCGGAGAAATGCAGTAAAAGAAAAAACCCGCAAAGGAATACTTACAGCAATGTCTCAACGGAACGTGTTCTCCCAAAGTACACATGATAATTTTAATAATGACTGATTCCAACAAAATGTACGCCAGCAAAAAAAGCAAAGCCACAAAAATCCAGCAAACTCCGGCATACCGAATATTCTGCAGAAAATCGGCAAACTCCCCCTTTCGAAAAAGGCTGGATAATGTAAATGTCATAACGAGAATCAGAAATGCCGCTTGTAATACAATTTTCTTCTTATTCATGATGAAAATAGGATAACATGGGAAAATTGGATTATAATTGAACGGGGTTATGAAATTTTCCAATCTTTTTTCAATCATTTCATTTATAATAGGTAACAGAGAATATTTCGCAGAACCGGCAGGAGGGAATTCATGAAAATATTGGTTGTAGAAGATGAAGCGGGATTGAGAGAAGCCCTTGTGGAATCTCTGAAGCAAGAGGGTTATCTTGCAGACGGAACGGCAGATGGCGAGGACGGGCTGGATCTGATTCGCAGAGGACTTTATGATTTGGTGATTCTGGACATCATGCTGCCGGGACTCGGCGGACTGGATGTGCTGTCCATCGTCAGAAAACTGAAAATCGACGTTCCGATCATTCTTCTGACGGCACTGTCACAGCTGCAGGATAAAATCGAGGGAATGGACAGCGGTGCGGACGATTACATCACTAAGCCATTCGAAACGAAAGAACTTCTGGCTCGAATCCGTATGGTAACCCGCAGGCAAAAATCACAGGAAGAAGCCGAATCACAATCCCTGAAAGTAGGCGATTTGATTCTGAATACAGCCAACTTCACCATGAGCAGCACCGCCGGAAACCGAAATGTCAGGCTTGCAAAAAAAGAATTTTATATGATGGAATATCTGATGCGAAATCCCGAGCAAATACTGACCAGAGATCAAATTACAATGCGCGTATGGGGCTATGAATCGGATGCAGAATACAATAATGTCGATGTCTATATTTCCTATCTGCGAAAGAAAATGCAGTTTGTCGAAACCTGTGTTCGAATTCAGTCAATTCGCGGAGTCGGTTACAAATTGGAGGGAACGCCCAATGATTAAAGAAATAAAGCGAAAAGTATTCTGGATGATGGAATTGCTTCCTCTCTGCGTACTTTTTCTCGTTCTGGTCATATATAATTTATCCTTTATTTCTTATATTCTATCAGATGAAAAAGATACACTCGACGACTGCACTGACTGCGTGGAAAAATATACTGAAACAGTAAATGAATATCTCTATCTCCCGATGGAAGAAATCTCCAAGGTCAGAGAATCTTCATCTCATCTCAATAAAAAAGTAAAAAACCTTCTTTATGCAGTCGTTTCCTCTCGTATTTGCATCATAAAAACGGATCTTAACGGAAATGTGCTGCAGCAAACAGACACCATAGAGTATTTTGCAAATATCGATATAGCGGATTATACTAAAGATTATGGTAAATTTAAATACGGACTGTATTCAACCGTCACCAAAAGCGATGCTAAATATTTCATCCTGCTGGATACCCATGACTGGTTTCGCGACATTCTTATATGTCTTGGCATATCCTGTCTGCTTTTAATTTTCGCAGCAGCTGTTTTTGCCGCTCTTTCTCTATATTTGTCAAAAAAAATTGTCCGCCCGGTAGAAGATGCGCTGATGAAGCAAAATCGATTTATTTCGGATGCAAGTCATGAGCTTAAAACGCCTATATCGGTAATCAATGCCAATATCGCGGTACTGGAGCATGAGCACGGGGAAAACAAGTGGATGGGCTATATCAAGGAGGAAGGTCATAAAATGAATCAGCTGATTAACGAACTCCTCAGCCTGTGTCGTTTGGATTATGCGATGGAAGAAGAACAAAAAGCACTTCCTGCAAAGCCGTTTCAAGTATATGATACCATCATGGAATCGGCGCTGCCTTTCGACAGCGTAGTTTTCGAGAAAAACGTGGCCATTTCCACAGAATGCAGTGAAGACTTCCGGAGTAAAGGATGTCGAGATGATTTTCGAAAGATTGTGACGATTCTGATGGACAACGCTGTCACCCATGTCAATTTCGGCGGTGAGATCAGCATCAACGTCAAACAGGCAAAAAACGCTCTCCACATTACGGTTTCCAATACGGGATCCATGATTTCCGAACAGGATCTGCCATTTATTTTCGAGCGGTTTTATAAGGCCAAGGGGTCTGCAAAGGCTTCTGCGACAGCTTCCGAGTCTGCATCGTGCGGCAGTTCGAGAAGCAATGCAGAAAACTTCGGTCTCGGACTTTCCATTGCAAAAGCTCTGTGTGAAAAAAACGGGTTCACGATTAATGCCCAATCCAAAGACAACAATACCTCTTTTACAGTGGTAATCCCTAATTTATAATGGTTGTCAGACCTAATCCACTATGTTAGAATGGATATGCGTAGAGTAGGTATTGTGCGTAAAGTGTCATAAGATGGGATGTTGCTTATGAACGAAAGCTCTGCTGCGGTGCAATATCGCGTCCGCTACTACACCTAGAAATTCGATTTATATTCCTATTCTCTTTGTGTAGTTAACCTACGACAAATGAAGAAAGGAGTTTTTTTATGGAACAGAAATCTCGTACCACACGTCTTGTGATGCTGGCATTTCTAATCGCTCTTGAGATTATACTGACGAGATTCTGCTCGATTCAGACGCCCATCGTCAGAATCGGGTTCGGATTTCTGCCGGTAGCAATGATTGGAATTTTATTCGGACCTCTTTGGGCCGGAATCGGATACGCTGCGGGTGATTTACTGGGAATGTTTATTTTCCCGTCAGGCGCTTATTTCCCCGGATTTACCCTCACGGCATTTTTAACCGGTCTGGTGTTCGGATTCTTTCTCAAAGGCAAGGAAATCACCTGGAAGGCTGTTCTTCCTGCCAGTCTGATTATTATTTTAGGCTGCAATCTGTGTCTGGATACGTTGTGGCTTTCCATCCTCATGGGGCAAGGATATCTGGCACTGCTTCCGGTTCGAATTTTAAAATGCGTGCTGATGCTGCCGATTCATCTGATTCTGATTCCGTTCGTATGGAACAGAATCGTATCGAAGATACCGATTGCCGGACGAATCACAACATAGAAACACAGTTCTTTGCAGGAAATGCAGACTTATAAAACGCTGCAAAAAAACAGCTTCGAAGTTTCGCTTCGGAGCTGTCTTTATTTTACGCTTATATTGTTTTTATCTCCTTAGGCAGTTCCTGTTCCGGCAGAAGATTTTTCATGCTATTTAATGTGATGCCCAGTGTGGAAGCATTGTGAAGCATGGCTGATGTCGTCGGAGGAATGAATCCGAAAACACCTGCACCGATAAGCCCGGCATTGATGCCTACGATGGAACGATAGTTGGAATCGATGCGTTTCATGAGACTGTTGCTGAGCTTTTTCAGCGTCACCAGTTCATACAGATTGTCGGCGCTTATAGTAATATCCGCGATTTCCCGCGCTATTTCAGCACCGTCGCTGATAGCGATGCCCACGTTGGCTGCCGAAAGTGCCGGTGAATCATTGATACCGTCACCGACCATGATAGTCCCGGCTCCGTTCTCACGTTCTCTCTGAATGAACTCCGCCTTATCTTCCGGAAGAACTTCGGAATAGTATTCGTCCACCCCAACGCGCTTTGCGATGACAGCAGCTGTGCGTTCGCTGTCACCCGTCATCATAACCACCTTTGTGATGCCTGCTTCTTTCAGCTGCCTGATGGCATCTGCCGCTTCCTCACGCAAAGGATCTTCAATGCAGATTACAGCTGCCAGTTTCCCATTGATAGCCATATAAAGATGCGAATATCCTTCAGGCAGAGTTTCAAACTCTGCTTTGGCGGAATCCTCTACAGTGCAATTTTCATCTTCAAATATGAAGTGATAACTTCCTATTACGACCTTTCTGTCATCGATTTCGGAAGAAATGCCATGAGCTACGATGTAGTTGACCTTTGAATGCATTTCCTCGTGCTCCAGCCCCTTCTGATGCGCTATATCCACGACCGCTTTCGCCATGGAGTGCGGGAAGTGCTCTTCCAGACAGGCTGCAATCCTAAGCATTTCCTCATCGGATTCATCGCTGAAGTTTACTATGGATTTGACAACCGGCATTGCCTTAGTCAAAGTCCCGGTCTTATCAAATACAATCGTCGTTGCATCCGCAACGGCTTCCATGTATTTTCCGCCCTTAACCATGATATTATGTTCGCCCGCTTCTCTGATTGCGGAGAGCACAGTCACCGGCATAGCCAGCTTAAGCGCGCAGGAGAAATCAACCATCAAAACGGCCAGGGCTCTGGCAGTATTTCTCGTCAGAAGCCATACCAATGCGGTCCCCAGCAAAGTATACGGCACCAGTTTGTCCGCCAGATGTTCCGCCCGGCTTTCAGATGCGGATTTCAATTTGTCCGTTTCCTCAATCATGGAAACGATCTTCTCGTATCTTGTCGAACCTCTGATCTCCTTGACGCAGATAGTCAGTTCACCTTCTTCTATCACCGTTCCGGCATATGCGTAGCTGTCTGTATTTTTCTTGACAGCCAGCGGTTCGCCTGTCATAGCCGCCTGATTTACCATCGCTTCTCCGGAAGCAACAACACCGTCAAACGGAATAACATTGCCCATATGCACAACTACCAGATCTCCCGGTTCAACTTCGTCCGAAGGAATGAGCATTTCCGTATCAGATTTTTTGACCCATACTTTTTCGGCATTAAGCGACATGCTTCGCGCCAGATCGCCAACCGATTTTTTATGAGTCCAGTCTTCCAGCAGTTCTCCGATACCCAGCAGGAACATGATGGATCCCGCCGTGTTGAAATTGCCTCTCAGGATTGAAACCGTGATAGCTGTCGCATCCAGCACCGGCACTTCGATTTTGCGTTCCGCCAAGCACTTCATACCCATCCATACATACCTGATTGCTCTGCATAGCGTGATTGCATTGCTGATCGGCATAGGCAGAAACAGCTTGTTGATGAGTCTCCTCAGAATCCGGCCCGCCAGTTTTTCCTGAAACTCTGCATTGAGCTGTCTGCCTGAATTCTGCAGAACTTCTGACGGTACATTTACTCTGTCATAGTCAAATGCAGAAAGCGCGTCTATCAAGTCTTCTCTGCTGCCGCTGAAAAAGATCACAGCATCTCCGGTTCGCTCATATATCTTGACTGAGCTGACGCCATTCATCTTCTGTATCGCATAATGCAGGGTATCCGCCTGTTCAAATGTCATGCGGTTCTGCTTTACATGAATGCGCAGGCGTCCCTTGATTTCATGCTTGATCTGAAATTTCATTATTCATCAGCCTTCTTTTCTTCTTCCGTTTCTGTGTCATCAATCTCGGCAGCTTCCTTGGCTTCCTGTCTTTCTTCGTTGATCTGTTCTGCTTCGGCAACGATATCTCCGACATTTTCCTGAACGCTGTTCACGGTCTTCATAACACAATCCTTAGCGCGCATGCCTGCCGCTGTACAATTCGTGTATACCTTTTTAGCGTCATCACTCGTCAGGATTTTTAATCCTGCCGTTCCGAATAATAATCCTCCGACAAACGTTCCTACTGTTTTTAAATCAACCTTAGCCATGGTATAATCTCCTTTCATTTTTTATGTTTTAATTTAAATTTAATAACGTTTTAACAATCCTAGGATACTCCCCCGCCACTTGGAAAGTCAAGGCTAACATCTGTAAGTTTTCGCTAACTTTTTGTGAGTTTTAACTAATTTTTTATTCAAATTTGGTTTGTTTTTATAAACTAACTACAATTCCGGCTACAAAAGCCTCTTGCAAAGTAAGTCTGCACTAACCGCATGTTTAGCAAAAGCCCGGCTGAATGCCGGGCTTTACACTTAATTTTCCATCTGTTTTACAAACGATTTTCACCGCTTATTATTCTACGATACGTCTTACCGTCAAAATTGTTCCGCAGCTCTTAGCATTGGTTACACAGATTCCCTTCTTGGAATTGGATGCGTGAACAATCTTGCCGCCGCCGATGTAGATACCTACGTGGTGAGAGTACAGAATCAAATCACCCGCTTTGGCTTCACTGTAAGATACTCCCTTACCAACCGTTGCCTGTCCGCCGGTCGTTCTCGGCAGTGAGATGCCGAATTTAGCATATACACTCTGTGTAAATCCGGAGCAGTCTGCACCATTTGTCAAACTTGTACCGCCATACTTATACGGATTGCCCACGAACTGAAGTCCGTATGAAGCAACCGCTGCACCGCTTCCGCTTCCGATAACGGTTCCGCCCATTGCGGAGCCTGACTTGTCATTAGCGGTTATTGCGGTTTTCTTTTCCTTAGTGCCCTTGTAAACAACGGCATTTACCGCTTCACTTACAACGGCTGTATCTACAACTTCAGAAGTTATTACCGAACCGTTTACGCTTATCGTCTGGTTGGTTACAATCTGGTTTCCGTTCTTGCCTTCACTCTTGACCTTCTGATTACCTTCATACATGTCTTTATTTTCTTCATAGGTAGTGCCTGCTGCGACATTCTGCAGGGATCCAACCTCCGAAGTAATCGTCACGCTGAAGAGCGGATCATCCGTGCTGTTCTGAGTCAGAACATAATCCACAGCTTCATCAGCTGTCAGAACCGTTTCCGGTTCTCCGCTTCTCTTTAAGTCAGCCGCTTCACTGGAGAGCTTCTTATCCACTGTTATGGAATTAATCTGCGCTCCGTCAGGTGAATATTCATCCATAACGGTTTCGATTACCTTCTCCGCTGTTTTGGAATCTTTGACAAGGAACAGTTCTTCATTGCCTGCCTTGACAGCGTAAGGATTATCAACCTTCGTTCCATTTGCATATACTGCATACGGCTTAGTCAGTGTCATCACAACAACCAGAGCTGCGATCAGAATCACAGCGATGGACGCTGAAACCAATAACTTCTTTTTGTTGTTTTTCAGACTGGAAATCATAATACTCTCTCTTGCTGTTATATATTGCCCAAGAACTGTAACGTATGATGCCTTTCTATTATACCCGAAATCCCCGGCTAAGAAAACACCGGGGATTTTATCTTCACATAATCTTCAAACTTTGTTCGTCCAAATGTCCAAACATTCGTTTCATTACCGCAGGCCATAATGTTCAGCCAGCTTGCGGAATCCATCCATCGAGTTTACGATGCAGTCATAGGATACACAGTAAGCCAGACGAACATATCCGCCGCATGCAAATGCACTTCCCGGCACCATCAGAATGTTGTATTTCTTAGCTTCTTCGCAGAATTCATTCTCATCCGGAACCGGTGATTTGAGGAACATATAAAAAGCTCCTTCCGGCTTTACACAGTCGAATCCGCAGTCTTTCAGTCCTTCATAGAGAGCCGTCCTGTTTCTGTCATAATACTCCAGATCCACCTTAACATCTACGCAGCGTGCGATCATTTTCTGCTGCAGAGACGGTGCATTGACGCAGCCGATTATTCGATTTGCTGTCGTCGCCGTGTCAAATACCAGCTTATGTTCTTCCATCTCAGACGGGATTACAAGATATCCGATTCTTTCACCCGGCAGTGACAGAGATTTGCTGTATGAATAAGCTACGATGGTATTGTCGTAATACTTTGTCACGTAAGGAACCTCAGCGCCGCCGTATGCCAGTTCGCGATACGGTTCATCTGCAATCAAGAACAGCGTTCTTCCCAGCTCCTTCTGCTTCTTTTCCATAATGGCTGCAATTTTTTTGATCGTTTCCTCACTGTAGATTACTCCCGTAGGATTGTTCGGGGTGTTAATCAGCACGGCACGTGTCTTATCGCCGATGAGCTTCTCAAATGCTTCCAAATCAGGATAGAAGGTTTCTTTATCCGTCGGTGCCTGAACCACTTTACCGTCATAATTGTTCACATATCCATTGTATTCCAGAAAATACGGCGCAAATATTATTACTTCATCGCCCGGATTCAAGATGGTCTTGAGCGCTACATTCAGTCCGCTGGCAGCACCTACCGTCATGAGAATGTTGCCGCAGTCAAAACCGGTGCCGAATCTTTTGTTGAGTGACTGCGCAATGGTTTCTCTCACATCTTCGAACCCCGCATTGCTCATATATCCGTGAACCACTTTTGGATCTTCTTCATTCAAAATATCGATGATTGCCTGCTTTACCTCCGCCGGTACCGGTGCATCCGGATTGCCCAGACTGAAATCATATACGTTTTCCGGGCCGTACTTCGCACGCAGTTTATCACCTTCCTCGAACATGGTTCTTATCGCTGAGTTGTTGGCCATCAAAGGCTTCATTTTATCCGCTATCATATATCCGTGTCCTTTCTCTCAACCTGCTCTATTTCTTTTCGATTTTGTCCACGCCCATGAAACCGCGCAGAGCTTCCGGAATCACAACCGAACCGTCTTCCTGCTGATAGTTTTCCAGAATAGCGGCTACCGTTCTTCCTACTGCAAGTCCGGAACCGTTAAGCGTGTGTACAAATTCCGGCTTTCCTTTTTCTGCCGGGCGGAAGCGGATGTTTCCTCTTCTTGCCTGGAAGCTTTCGAAGTTGCTGCAGGATGAAATTTCCACATATCTGCCGTAACTCGGCATCCATACTTCGATGTCATATGTCATGGCGGATGAGAATCCCAGATCTCCCGTGGACAGGCGAACGACTCTGTAAGGAATGTCCAGCTTCTGCAGCACCATTTCTGCTGCATTTGTCAGCGATTCCAATTCATCATAGGATGTTTCCGGCTTAACGAATTTAACCATTTCCACCTTATTGAACTGATGCTGACGAATCAGGCCTCTCGTATCACGTCCTGCGGAGCCCGCTTCTTTTCTGAAGCAAGGGGTATATGCCGTGTAGTAAATCGGCAGTTCGGCTTCATCGATGATCTCATTCATGCGAAGGTTTGTTACCGGAACCTCTGCCGTCGGAACGAGGAAGAAATCCTTTGCAGGAACATGGAACATATCATCTTCAAACTTCGGCAGCTGACCTGTTCCGATCATCGCATCGCGATTTACCATAAACGGAGGAAGAATTTCTGTAAAGCCATGTTCTTCGGTGTGCAGATTCAGCATGAAGTTGATGACCGCACGTTCCAGTCTGGCACCAAGGCCCTTATATACGGTAAAACGCGTGCCGGCAATCTTGGTTGCACGTTCGAAGTCCAGGATGTCCAGATCCGTGCCGATATCCCAGTGAGCCTTTTGTTCAAAGTCAAATTTTCTCGGTTCACCCCACTTGCGCAGTTCTGCATTGTCGCTGTCATCCGCGCCTTCCTGCACATCCTTGTACGGAGTGTTCGGAACGTTAAGCAGAGCTGCGCGGAGTTTTGCCTCCACTTCGCTTACCTGTCCGTCGAGAACCTTGATTTCTTCAGAAAGCTTCTTCATTTCGGCCATCAGCTCTGTAGTGTCTTTGCCTTCTTTTTTTAATACCGGAATCTGTCTGGATGAAGTGCTCTGGCGATTTTTCATCTGTTCTACTTCAGCCAGCAGTTTTCTTCTCTCTATATCATATTCCCGCACTTTGTCAATTCCAAAGTCGCCTTTGCCTCTGGATTCCACTGCCTTTTTTACGCCGTCAAAATCTTCTCTGATTCTCTTGATATCTAACATATACTCATTCCTCCATGAACGTTAAAATAAATTCTTTTTATATATCACATAAAGTCTCATCAATTCTTCCACCTGTTCCTGCATTTCCAGCTGCAGCTCCGATGCTGCGGCGTAGTCCTCTGCATCCAGTGCCCGAACGATGCGCGTCAACAGACACGGCACATCCAGCAGGTCGCGTCCGAGATGATTTCTGAGTCCCTGAATTTTATCCCAGTAATATCTGTCATAATCAACGCAGTCTTCATCATCGTGCAGCTTGACGCAATGCCGGATCACATCCATGACATCCGGAACGATTCTGTTGTGCAGTTCTGTCTTCCACTGATCCAGCGTCGCCTGACGATATGATTCCAGCGCCAGTTCCGTCATAACATCATCCCGCTTGAAAATTTCCAGCTTATCCGGATACTCATCAAAAGCGCAGATATTTTCCCATACGGTGCGCGGAGCCTTTCCGAAGAACTTGTCGCGTTCCTCAGCCGTGTATTCATCGAATACATCCAGTTCACTGCGATATATCCTGTCTGTATCCAGATAGAAATCTTCCTGACCGTATTCCTTGGAAATTGATTTTTCCAGGTCATTGGGAGTTTTGCCGTTCTCGAGAGCACTTTTGATTCCGTCCAGCATAGCCATATAGCATGCTGCGATAACCAGATATGTATTGCTCTTCGGATTTGGCGATCTGAGTTCGAAACGCGTCGCCATCTTGTTGCCGATTTCTCTTACCAGACCTACCAGAACTGTTCTGTTTCGCGACGGCATCTGTGCACTGTGTCCCAGCGAAGTTACGGTACATACCGGAGCTTCGTATCCCGGCTTTAATCGGTTCAGCGAATCAATGCTGGAGCTTACGAACGGGTTGATGACATCGTAATTTTTAAGCAGGCCCATCAGTGCTCCGAACCCGATCGGACTCATGAACTGATTTCCCGTATCTGCCGGAGCGAACAGGTTAATCATTTTTCCGTCTTTTAATCTTGCGGATACTCCCATATGAGTATGTTCACCGTTGCCTGCAACGCCTTCCATCGGCTTTGCCATAAACGTAACTTCCAGGCCGTACATACGGAAAATATCTCTCACAACGTATTTAATCTGGTTCTCATTGTCTGCCGCCTGTACGGCAGAAGAATACTTCCAGTCAATTTCAAGCTGCTCCATAACGTGGTCATACAAACCGGAGTTGCCCAGCTTGGCTTTGACGCCGCCTACTTCTTTATGGCCCATCTCCATTTCAAAGCCGTATTTCTGAAGAACCATCATGGTCTCTTCCAGCGCGGTTCGTACCGGGCCCGTCGTTCTCTTCCAATACTGCTCTTTCAGCATCTGCGCGGTGGAGAGCTGTTCTCTGTCGGCATCATCATCCGGTGTTTTTACCCAGAATTCCAGTTCCGTCGCCGCTGTGATGACGATTTTATCGATATCCTCCACGCTGTCAGCATCCAGATATTCGAATACATATGGATTTTTCTCAAGAAGCTCCATCAGATCCTCTTTAAAATTGCGGATTGCATCACGCAGAATAACTCTGGATCCAACTCGTTCCGAATCATTGTGCACGAGGGAAGACGGAATTCTCAGCGTACCTACCGGGAGTCCCGTTTCAGGATCCGGATAGTTGAAGTTATGATCAACAAACCAGTTGACCGTCTTATCCGGTATAATGTCCACCTTTGCATTGTTCAGTTTTGCAATCTTCGGCAGCACTACACTGGAGCCGTCGGTCTGCACACCGCTGGTGAGAAGTTTTCCCATGTCTTTTACAAACTCCTCCACCGGTATTTTTTCATCTGTATCATGACCGCCCACATCGATTCCCACCAGGGAAACGAATTTTACTTCCGGATGTTTTCCAAGGATTTCTCTGATTTCTTCCTTGCTGTGCTTGTCGGCCGGAATTGTAAAAAGCATTTTGTCCAAATCGTATGATATCATAGCATCACTCCTCTTTCTTTATAACAATTCAGAACATTCTCCGCGGTCCCGGAAAGACCGCTTTGAGAATGTCCTGAATATATTTCTTTATTCACCTAACATATTTAAGTATTTATCCAGTTCGTTAAGGTATTCTCCGTATTTAGCCCAGTCGCCGTCCTTCTGTGCTTCCTGCGCATTATCGAACGCTTCCTGTGCTTTGGTGATAATCTCCGTCTGACTCAGCGAAGAATCGCTTTCTCCTGCTGAGCTGTCAGTATTTCCGGATGCTTCTTCACTTCCCGGGCTCTCCTGAGCACTTCCTTCTCCGAAGAGAGAGTTGAGTGCTTCAGCCAGTGTCGATTCATAAGCAATCTGATCGCCGTATGCAACTATGACACGTTTTACCTCCGGTATGCTGGAATTGGTTGCCTCCAGATAAACCGGCTCGATGTAGAGGAGTGAGTCTTCAATCGGCACAACGAACATATTGCCGCGGCTGTAACTGGAACCCGAAGAATTCCACAATGAGAATTCCTTGGAAATCTCGGTGTTCTGGTCGATTTGCGCCTCTACCTGCATCGGCCCGTAAACGATCTTGCTCTTCGGCATCTGATAGAGCACCAGTTTGCCGTAATTATCTCCGTCATTGCGAGCCACAAGAAGTCCCGTCAGATTCTTCTTATCCTTCGGGGTGAACGGAATTGAGTTTACAAACTCAGCACCATCTTCACCCGGGAGCTTCATGATGTAGTAGTTCGGCGTCATTTCCTGTTCCTCTGTACCATAGATTTCACTGGAAATCTGCCACAGGTCTTCATTCTGATAGAACACCTTGACGTCGTTCATATGATATCTCTGGTATACGCTTGCCTGAATATCCAGCAGCATGCTCGGGTAACGTATATGCGCCCGGATTCCATCAGGCATCTCATCCAGATCCTTGAACAGATCCGGGTAGATTTTCTTGAAGGTCTGAGCAATCGGATCCGTGTCATCTACGATGTAGTAATCCGTAGTTCCGTTATAGGCATCGATTACAACCTTGACGGAATTGCGAATGTAATTTATCTTGGTATCATCATCATACGGTTCCGAATACGGATAATTGTCCGTATAAGTATATGCATCGATTATCCAGTACAGTTTACCGTTCTCCGTAATCATATAAGGATCTTTGTCGTAACTGAGATACGGCATAATCTCCTTTACTCTGTCCGAAATCTTCCTGTTGATGAGAATCTTTGAGTCGCTGTTGATATTGCCGGAAACCAGCGTCTTTAAGCTGTGTTCCCTGATGGCAAACATGAGACGGTTGAGCGGATTAAGCTTGATGCCCGCCGAGCCCTCATATTGTGTATATTTATTGCTGTTTCCGTCCGGATAGTCGAACTCATCTTCGGAAGTGTTTACCAGCGCATAATTTGTCGTAAGCTCACCGTAATAAATCTCCGGCTGCTTAATGGTGATTTCATCCACGCTGGATACCGGCGGAATGCTGTCGATAAGCATATCCGGCTGTCCGCTGGATGTAATCTTGTCTACTCTGGAAAGCGTTACTCCGTATCCATGAGTGTATTTCAAATGTTTGTTGAGCCAGGTATCGCTGATCTTTTCCTCGTCGATTTCTCTGGCCGACAAGAATGTCTGAGTGTATTCTCCGTTAATCATGTATCTGTCTACATCCACGTCATTGAATGTATAGTACTGACGAATACTCTGGGTCTGATTGTAGAATGTCTTTGCCGGAGCATAGTCGTTGATACGGATGTTGGAGATGGTATCCGAATTGTTTGCAATATCGGCACTGGTCAGATCCTGATTGGCCTCAAAGCCTTTCATATCGACCTCATCGAGGCCATATGCCGACTGGGTATATTTGATATTATATTCAAGATATTTGCTTTCTTTATCGATTTCATCCGGTGTTACAATCAGATTCTGTACAAGCAGCGCACCACCGATTCCGACAGCTCCGACTATAATCATCGCAGCCGGTGCAATAACCGCCGGCTTGAATTTTCTCTTTGTGATTCCGACTGCAAAGCCTATGGCTGCCAGAACGGACAGACCCATGATGACTCTGTAAACCCACAGTGTAATGGTAACATCGGTAAATCCGGCACCGTATACCGCACCGGTGCTTCCAAACAGCAGATCATACTGTTTCAGGAAGAAATTTACGCCTACCATCAGGAAGAACAGCACACCCACTATGACCAGCTGTTTTTCCGCTATTGAGATTAGAAGCTTCAGATTGCTGTGGTCAAGCTGCGTCTTCGGCTTTGCAGGTCTCTGGAACGGATTCTTGCCTCCGTTTTGGAAGGATTTTGCGAATTTTCCAAACATATCGTTTATATTATCAAAGCCGCCGAACCCGCCTTGTGCCGTTTCTCCGCCGTACTGCTCCGCTTCCTCCGCATCGTCTGAATCCGTCTCTGCATCATCGGAAACGCGTTCAAAAATCTGAGGCGTTCTTACCGATAAAAGCACGGAATAGTAGATGACCGTAAGCAGTGCGAACGCAATCAGCAGAACGATCAGAAGCTGATTGAGTTCTTCGATAAAGTCCAGTTTGAATACGTAAAAAGAAATATCCAGATTGTAAAGCGGATCTTTTTTGTCATATCCGGTGCTGTTGCTGAACTGCAGCAGCAGGAACCAGAGTTTTTTCACTGCGAAAAATGTCGTAATCGCACCGTAAATTCCCGCAAGACCCCAGGAAATCAGATTCAGTTTGCGGTGATCCGGTATTTCATCGGAAACGACTTTCTTAAAATATCCGCGCTTAAGAAATTTCAGATATACGTACGCAAGGAACGTTATCACGATAAATGTCGGTACTCCTATTTTAAGCTGTGTCAGCAGCTTGGTAAGGAACACCGAAACATAATCCAGTTCCTTAAACCACAGGAAATCCGTTATAAAGCCTATCAGGCAAAGAAACAGTGCAATCAGTATAATGACTCCGATCAGTATCTTAAGCCCTACATGTTTTTTCTTCTTCTCTCCCTTATTCAAACAGCTATCCTCCTTCTGCCGTTTCTACAGATCGTATACAGCAGTCATTTTCATAGTGAACTTCTTCTTCGGGAACATTGCATATACATGGTCGGTGGAAGTTCCTCCCACGGTTTCTCTAACCCATACATAATATTTGCTGCCCGCCTGCCGGATTTCTCCGATTTCCAGGCTTGTAAACTCTCCTGCCGGCTGCTGATTTTTCAGCGCTGCCGTATTCTGATACAAATTCGAATTTTCATCAATCAGTTTCAACACACTCTCATCGCCCTTGCTCATCAAATTATATCTTTTTGATTCAAACGCAATGATCTCGCCTACGACCTGTTCGTCATAATAAACAGGATAGTTGTCTTCGTCTCTACCCCATTCAACCACGGTCATAGGCTGTGATAGGACCAGGTCCGATACCTTGCCGTCTCTATCCTGGTCATAGCACAGCTCCGCATTATATGCGATGCTTTTTATTACTCCGCCTTTGTTTTTATCTTTTTGTGCCGTAATCAAATCCGTCTTGTCGTCCATCGGCTCCGTTCTTACCTGTGCCGCAATCACGCTGTATTCCGTGTCATCACCCGTAATCAGCTGAATCACTTTATTGAGCTGAGAGTCGATGAATTCAGCGGCTTTGCTCTGCGGCGCAAGGAACTTGATTCCCATTCCCGCTACTTCTGCCGCCAGTATTATAATGAGGATTACAAGAATAATTTTAAGTACAATTCTTCCTTTCCCTCCGGATTTTTCTTCTTTGAATTCATCCGCTGCGTCTTCTGCAAAATCGGCTCCGCCTTTTTTCTTTCCTGCTTTTTCGGCCTTCGCACGCTGTTTTTCCATGCGTTTGCGTTCTTTTTCTCTCTGTTTCAGCTCTTTCTTGGAAAGATTTGCTTCATCTTCGTAATAATCATCCTGATAGCCGTAATCGTCGTCTGCCTGCTGATTATTTTCATATGCCGCCTGCTGCTGATTGATATAATTCTGTGCTTCCGCTTCACCGTAATGATCGAAATCATTTGCCGCAAACGCATCCGTCTGCGCTGCTTTGTCCATCACGATTGTATCCGGCTGAACCACCATGGTATCCTGCATTCCGTCTGCAGCCTGATTGAATGCCTGCGGCTCAAAGCGCTGAGTGTATCCCAGTTCTTCCTGCATCTGCGGCATCTCTTCGATATCCGCCAGATCGCCAAAGTCGGTCAGTTCCTGTACTTCTTCGTTTTCCTCTGCATATTCCGTTTCCTGCAGCTGAGACAAGTCTTCAAGATTTTCTTGTCTGAAATCAATCGGCTGCGGTTCAGATGCGGTTTCTGCATCGAATGCGGAGCCCTCCGGAATATCGGATATGTCTCCGGCCGCATCCAGGCTCTCAAAGAATGCGTCGTCACTGTTCTGCAGCGATGATTCATAAGTTTCTGCCGGCATCTCCTGCGCATACAGATTATCCTTATTCATTACAACCGTATCCCCGTTTAAGCCTGCGATAATAGCCGCCTTATCCACAGTTCTCGTTCTGCTCATATTATTAAGCAATGTATCTCTTCCGGTTACAGGTCTTTCTTCCGGCTGTTCCGCCTTTGTCCTCGCCATCGCATTGATTCGGCTTTCAGCGGCGCGGCGCGCCTCCTCCACATCTCTGCGTACCGGACTCTGGGCTGCCTGGCGTTCTGCCGCCGCATCAGCTCTGAGTCCTGCTATCGCTGCCTTGATTTTGGCCGCTTCCTCTTCCCTCATGCGGGCAGTCTGTTCGAGGACCTTACGTACCTCTTCCTTGGCTACCGCTTCGTTAGCCTGTTCTTCCAGGCGTTTTCTTTCTGCTTCCAGCTTTCTCTGCGCTTCTGCATCAGCCAGTTTTCTGCGTTCCTGTTCCGCCTTGTACTGCGCTTCCGCTTCCGCTGCCAGCCTTGCTTCCTGCTGCGCTCTGATTTTGGCCGCTTCCTGCGCTGCCTTCAAATCCGCTTCCGCTCTGAGTCTTGCTTCTTCTTCAGCCTTGACACGCGCTTCCGTTTCCGCTCTTCTTCGCTCTTCCTCGGCCTTGCGCAGCGCTTCTTCCTCGGCTTTTCTGCGAGCCTCTTCCTCGGCTTTTCTGCGAGTCTCTTCCTCAGCCCTTCTGCGAGCCTCTTCTGCCAGCTTAGCCTCTTCCGCGGCTTTCATCTTAGCAATCTCTTCCAGCCTGCGTGCTTCCGCTTCAGCTTTGAGATGTTCTTCCTCTTCCTTAAGGCGCTTTGCCTCTGCCTCACGACGAGCCTCCTCAATTGCCGCAAGACGAGCTTCTTCTTCCAGTCGTTTTGCTTCTTTTTCTGCTTCCTGTGCTTCAATTCTCGCAAGAACATCGGATTCAAAAGCCTTTGGCTGATACGGCTTTACAATGCCTTCCGATTCCAAGAACTCTTCCATGGTGGAATTTTCCGGTCTCTTACGCGATTCGAAGCGCTGCGATGCGCGTTCCTCCGCCTGAGACATTTCCTGTTCCAGCGCATTTCCGCCTTTGACTTTATTGTATTCCCTGTTCAGCAGCTGCTGAAATTCTTCATTTTTCTTGTTGAAGGTATAGAACTTATCGATTCTTTCCGCTGCACTCATGGATTCCGGAGATTTCTCCGGTTCTTTTTCTCCAAAAATTGCACTGTCCAGATCTTTGCCGCTCAAAACACTGTCCGCGGTATCGTACTTCGTCTCCCCGTTAACTGACGGGATTTCTCTGTACGCCGGCACTTCCGGCTGAACCGGCTCCGCAGCCGGCTGTGAAATCACTTCCGGTTCCGTATTCCAGTTAAAATTGATATCTTCCGTTTTCTCTACTGCATTTTGATCCGGATAATCTGACACATTCCAGTGAAATTCATCAAACGTCGTACGCTTCCTCGGCGCTGCTGCAGCTTCTTCTGCAGGCTGCGGCGGTATAATCTGCTCCGTCGGTGCCGGCGACGCCTTTTCCATTGTTTCCCCGGCAGGAGTCGTTTGCACCGATGCCGACATACCTTCTACCGGCGTGCCGCATTCCATGCAAAATTTTGCACCTGATGCAAGCTCTTTTCCGCAATTTTTACAATACATAAGTTCCTCCTTCTGGATCTGTTTCAATCAGCGATTCTATTCCTTAATCAGCATTTCCAATTCTTCCGCTGTATATTTTTTCCCGCTCCTGCCAATGTCATGCCCGAACTGTCTCGGTGAATCCGCAGGCTCTGCTCCTTCGGTTTTAACATCCAAAGTACCCAACCCCGCAAACATGTCTATGTCAGGCAATTCTATTTCCATCGAGGCAATATCATCCGCCGCCGGTTCCGCGATATCATATTCTTCCGCCGGTTCCGGCGCGATGTTTTCGTCCGGCGGATTTTCTTCTGTATCCGCGGCAAACTCGGCCGCGATTTCTTCCTCCGGCATTATCTGAGATTCATCTTCCGGTATGTCCGGCACATCCGGCGGTTGTGCTGCCTGCTGCAAAGGTTCCATCTGTTGCGAAGGTTCCGCCCTCAGCCACTCATCCGTCTGCCGCACCATATCTTTCTGCGGAGCTTTCTCCTGCTCCGGGCCGCTGCGAACCCACCCAAACGGATCTCTGCTTTTCATCCTGCGGCTTCTGTTCGCAATGACACGCTCTGAAGTCTCCGGCATCTGCACGCATTCTTCCTGCAAATCGTCCTGCAAAGGCACCGGCCTTTCCGTCTGCTGTTCGGCCTCAGAAACAAGTTTGTCGCCCAGCCGTTCCAGATTGTTCTCAATTGCACGGATGCTGTCGGTTCGCATTTCCGTTTCGCGTTTCCAGACCATAAAAGTGACAACACATACGGTAACAAAAAAAACCAAAGCAACAACAACTATAATAATAATTGTTGTCATATAACAATCTCCTGTATACTATTTGATTCTATAGTCTTGAATATTATACTATAACTATATTGCAATTTCAAACGTATCTGTAAAAAAGTGTGAAAAACTAAGGCTTTTGTGGCATTTGGCAGCATTCATCCGGGAGTTTGACACTTGATTTTTAACTGTATACTCCAGACATATTGAAATAACAC
>CAVCML010000017.1:0-2573 GCA_963603335.1 Bacteroidaceae bacterium
CATGAACATCACCACGAGGTTCACGACGATCACCTCCACGATCATGATTTTGATTACATCGCTAAAGACAAACAACGCATTTACATCATAGAGGGTCTTGACTGTGCCAACTGCGCCGCCAAGATGGAGCGAAAAATTCGAGCCATGGCGGAAGTGCAGGCTGCCAGCATCACATTTGCGACAAAACAACTTCGCTTTGCAGCGGATGACCCGGATAGCCTTGTGCCGCAGCTTGAAAAAGCCTGCAAAACCATAGAGGACGAAGTTGTGTTGGTTCCAAAAGACACCAAACCAACTTCACGCATCAAAAATGAAAGCGTATGGAGTGAACACAAATTCGACCTTATATCCATCATTGCCGGAGCAGTACTCTTTGCTGCAGGGTTGATTGCCGAGCACGCTATGGGAGCAGGTACAAATGTCCTTCTTCCGCTTTTCCTGGCAGGATATCTGCTGCTGGGCTGGGAAGTCCTGTGGACATCCGCAAAAAACATCTACAAAGGTCAGGTATTTGATGAAAACTTCCTTATGTCCATCGCAACGATTGCAGCATTCTGCATCGGTGATTTTGCAGAAGGTATGGGCGTAATGCTCTTCTACAAGATAGGCGAACTGTTTGAAGACATCGCTGTGGATCGGAGTCGTTCTCAGATTATGGATGCTGTGGATATGCGTCCGGAAACCGTTAACCTTGTCCATGGCGATCACGTCGAAAATATCCCTGCGGAAGATGCTCAAGTCGGTGATATCCTGCAGATTCGTCCCGGAGACCGTATACCGCTTGACGGCATCGTTACCGAAGGCGAAAGCCGAATTGACACCTCACCTGTCACCGGCGAACCGGTTCCTGTGACTGCAGCCGCCGGAACAGAAGTCATTTCAGGCTGCGTCAACGGTCAGGGACTGCTGAAGATGGAAGTAACCAAACCGCTTTCTGAATCAATGGTTACAAAAATTCTGGACTCTGTGGAAAATGCAGCTGCAGGCAAACCGAAAATTGACAAATTCATCACTAAATTCGCTAAGATATACACACCGATTGTGGTTATTCTGGCAGTACTGACAGCCATCGTACCGTCGCTTATTACAGGGCACTGGAATGCATGGATTACCACCGCCATAACCTTCCTCGTAATCAGCTGCCCATGCGCACTCGTCATCAGCGTGCCTCTGGCATTCTTTGCAGGAATCGGCGCAGGCTCCAAACTTGGAATTCTCTTTAAAGGAGGACTTTCCATCGAAGCTCTGAAAAATGTCAAAGCCATCATTATGGACAAGACCGGAACCATCACAAAGGGTAATTTCGCAGTACAGAAGATTACTCCCATTGCCGGAATCAGCGAAGATCAGATTATCGCCATGGCAGCTGCCTGTGAATCAGCCTCGACGCATCCGATTGCTCTCAGCATCATGGAAGAAGCCGCAAAACGCCGTATAAACGTTCAAAGTGCGGAAACCGCAGAGGAAATTCCGGGCAAGGGTATTAAGGCCAAACTCCCGGAACCGGAATTTGAAATCCTTTGCGGCAATCGCCGATTGATGGATCAATACAACATCGACTTCATTCCCTGTAAATCCGGAGACGGTACGGAAATCTACATTGCTTTAGACGGCAAATTTGCAGGGCACATCATCATCGCGGATACGATTAAACCGGATGCCGCAGATGCAATTTCAGCTATTAAAGCAAACGGCCTGATTCCGGCCATGCTGACCGGAGATGCTGCAGGAAGTGCCGATGCGGTAGCCAGAGCCGTAGGCATTGCAGAAACAAACGTACGCTCACAACTCCTTCCTGAAGATAAACTGAATGCTCTCAAGGATATACGCGAACAAAACGGCGCTGTTATGTTCGTTGGCGACGGTATCAATGACGCCCCGGTTCTGGCCGGTGCAGACGTTGGCGCCGCCATGGGAAGCGGTGCTGATGCAGCTATTGACGCAGCTGATGTTGTCTTCATGAATTCTTCTGTAACAGCGATTCCGCAGGCCATCAAAATCGCCAAGGCAACAGGGAACATATCCATGCAGAACGTCGTCTTTGCTCTGGCTGTAAAGCTGCTGGTTCTGATTCTTGGCTTTATCGGATTCGCCAACATCTGGGCAGCGGTATTCGCTGATACCGGCGTTGCAATGCTCTGCATTCTCAACTCCATGCGCATATTGCTTAAAAAATTCAAATAGCATCAAATAAAAACACCCCTCGGCTTCTCTCTTTACCGATGTTTTGCAGAGCAACTTCATTCGGCAGGAGATTCGCCATGGGGCGTTTATTTTATACACAACTGAAAACTTCTATATGATGCTTTACATTTTGATATGTTCCTTCGACCATAGCTTCGTTCAAATCGAAAAAGCTTGGGTTTTTCTTCTCCAAAACGCAGTCTCTGGCACTTGCTGCAAGTGAATTGAGACTTGCGGTAGCTATATTGATTTTCCGAATTCCATACCGTATCGCTTCCCGAAAATCCTCATCACTGATTCCGCTTCCCCCGTGCAGCACTAGCGGCACAGGCGTTTTCTCGCGAATCTGATTCAACACATCGAACTTAAGCTGCGGAGTTTCTTTATAG
>CAVCML010000018.1:0-4054 GCA_963603335.1 Bacteroidaceae bacterium
GATTCTGCAGAATGCCTCTGACAGGTTTTACGGACTGATAAAGGAAACGACATGCTTGTATGTGGATGAAGTGCATCGCTGGAATAAACTTCAGCAGGATTCACTATTGAAGGCTATTGAAGAGGGCATAATTAAATTCATCGGAAGCACGACGGAAAATCCATATTTTTCAGTGAATAATGCGATTTTGAGCCGAGTGCGCAACATCTACGAGTTCAAAAGATTGACAGCGGATGAACTCATGGTGCTTTTGACGCGAACACTTGCTGATACCGAAAAAGGATTCGGCGCTCTGCAGATTCATTATGAAGAAAAAGCTTTGCATATGCTGGCAGAAATGAGCGGGGGCGACTGCAGGGTTGCGCTGGATACACTGGGATTTATCGTGGATAATCTGCCTGAGGGAAACACGCTGGATTCGCAGATTGTATCGGAGGCCATGCAGCGCCAGACGACATTTTACGATAAGGAAGAGGATAAATACAACTTGTTGTCGGCTTTGCAGAAATCAGTTCGGGGAAGCGACCCGGATGCGGCGGTTCATTATCTGGCGAGGCTGCTTCATGGTGGAGCGGATATTATGATGATCGGCAGACGGCTTTTGGTAATGGCAAGCGAGGATGTGGGAATGGCGTATCCCAGCGCGATTTCCGTGGTAACGGCGTGTGTGCAGGCGGCACAGATGGTGGGCCTTCCGGAGGCACGGATAAATCTGGCGCAGGCTGTGGTGCTGCTGGCATCCTGTCCGAAATCCAATGCATCGTACATGGCTTTGGAGGAAGCTGCTGCGGACTTAAAAGGCCGCAGGATTGAAGATGTTCCGGCTCATTTGAAGGATTCTCATTACAGTGAGGCTGCGAAGCTGGGGCGCGGACTGGATTATAAATATCCTCATGCGTATGGCGGCTATGTAACGCAGCAATATCTGCCGGATGACTTGTATGCGGAAGGGGTTAAGTATTATCATCCGACGGAAAACGGCAGTGAAGCATCTTTTAAGAAATATTTAAAGGAACTGGAGCGAATAGATGAAAGAAATAAGAAGGGCTGAAAATGCAGGGTTCTGTTTTGGTGTGAAGCAGGCTATTGAAAAAGCGGAAAAAGCGACCGAGCAGAGCTCGGATAAAATCTATTCCATGGGACCGCTGATTCACAATGAGCGGGTGACGAGGGAACTTGAAAAGAAGGGGATTCACGTAATCGAAAGCCTGGATGAAATAGATGCTTTTGAGCAGGATTTTGAACTAACTTCGGAATCGGTGCAGATACGCCCGAAAGTGATTATCCGTTCCCATGGAGAGGGAAAAGATTTTTATAAAAAAGCTGAAGAGCGGAAAATCGAATTGATTGATGCGACATGTCCTTTTGTAGCCAGAATTCATCATCTGGTCAACGATACGGACAAACATGTAGTGATTGTGGGCGATCGGAATCATCCGGAGGTTCTGGGAATTTCCGGATGGTGCAGGAAACCGGCTATTATCGTAAGCACTTATGAAGATGCAAGTGATATCGCAGAAGACGATCTCTTTGTTGTAACACAGACGACAATCCGCGAGCAGATGCTGCAGGATGTACTGCGCGCATTGGATAATCAAGGAAAGAAATATCAGGTGAACAATACAATCTGCAATGCCACATCAAAGCGCCAGGAATCCTGCGAAAAACTGGCGCAAAAATCGGATTTGATGGTAGTTGTCGGCGGGAAAAACAGTTCAAACACCAAGAAATTGTATGAAATTTCTAAAAAAAATTGCGCAAATACCTATTTTGTTGAAAATATTGACGATTTACCGTTGAAAGAAGTTGCAAAATGTAATAGAATAGGAATAGCGGCGGGCGCTTCGACACCCGAATGCACTATTAAGGAGGTTATTGCCAGAATGAGTGATGTTACACTTGAAAACAACGAATTAAACATGAACGATCTTATGGATGAAATCGAAAAATCCTTAAGATTACCAAGAGGTGGCGAAATTGTCACAGGAAAAGTGCACCAGGTAACGGACAAAGAAGTTATCGTAAACCTGGGCTGCAAGAAAGACGGTATTCTGCCTATCTCAGAAGTGAGCCTGGAAGAAGGACAGACTTTAGCAGATGCCTTCAAAGTTGATGACGAAATCAAAGCAAAGGTTATCAAAACAGACGACGGAGACGGTGGGATCTTACTTTCGAAGAAAAAGTTGGAAATCAGTGCAAATTGGGAAGAAATCGTAAAAGCACTTGAAGATAAAACAGTTCTTGAAGTTAAAGTGACCAGAACGGTAAACGGCGGTGTCATTGCTGAGTACAAGGAAGTTTCCGGATTTATTCCTCTCTCCCAGCTGTCCGATCACTATGTGGAAAACGCAGAAGAGTTCGTAGGACAGACGATGGAAGTCAGGGTTTCCAGAGTTGATCAGAGAAGAAACAGAGCAGTATTCTCTCACAAGCTGTTCCTGAATGAAGAAAAGGATAAGCTGGTTGCAGAAATCTGGGAGAACCTGAATGTAGACGATGTAGTAGAAGGTACTGTAATGAGATTCACGGATTACGGTGCATTTGTTGACATCGGCGGCATCGATGGTCTGCTTCACATTTCCGAAATTTCCTGGGGCAAGCTGAAGCATCCGCAGGAAGTATTGAGCATTGGTCAGAAGATTAATGTCAAGGTTCTTTCCATGAATGCAGAAAAAGGAAAGATTTCACTGGGCCTCAAGCAGAATCAGCCTGAACCATGGAGTGTAATTGATGAAAATTACCAGGTTGGACAGGTTATCGAAGGCAAGGTTGTACAGATTAAAGACTACGGTGCATTCGTAGAACTGGAACCGGGTCTTGATGGACTGGTACATATTTCCGAAGTTGCTCACAAGCGCGTCGGAAACATTAACGACGAGTTGGAAATCGGTCAGATTGTTAAAGCTAAGATTCTGGAAATCGATAAGGATCGTAAGAGAATCAGCCTCAGTATCAGAGAAACAATTGAACCTCCGACAGAGGATGAAGCTCAGGAAGCTGATGCAGAATAATGAATTAAATGAGAGGCAGCCACGGCTGTCTCTTTTTTATATGTGAGGGAACAGAATGAAGAAAATCTTAGTGAGTCGCTGCCTGTATGGAGATAAACCGGTACGCTATGATGGAAAAACAAAAGAAGAGAAAGATTCCCGTTTCTTGAAGTGGAAAGAGGAAGGCCGATTGATTCCGGTCTGCCCGGAGGTGGACGGAGGATTGCCTGTGCCTAGGCCGGATGCACAGAGAGTTGGCAATCAGGTGATTACGAGAAACGGTCGGGATGTGACGAAAGAATACCGCAAAGGAGCAGAAACCGCTTTGGAGCGTGCTTTGCAGGAGAATGTGCTTTGCGCTGTATTGAAGGAAAAAAGCCCGTCATGCGGCAGCAGCAGGATTTATGATGGAACTTTTGAAGGAAATCTGATTGAAGGGGAAGGCATTACGACGCAGATGCTGCGGGCAGCCGGAATCCGGGTTTATTCGGAAGAAGAACTGGAAATGGTGGAACAGCTTGTAAACGGACGTGAAAATATAATCCTTATCGGAATGCCGGCCTGTGGGAAAAGCGTGACAGGCGTTGTATTGGCTAAGAGTCTGCAGATGAATTTTCTGGATACCGATCTGCTTATTCAGGAATCGGCCGGAAAAGGTTTGCAGAATATCATTAACGAAGACGGGATGGAGGCTTTTAAGCAAATCGAGGAGCATGTGCTGCGCCGATTGAATGTGTCTCATACGGTCATAGCTACAGGCGGCAGCGCTGTGTATTATCCGCATGCTATGGAACATTTGAAAAAATTGGGAAGAATCGTATATATTCATGCGCATGCAGAAACGATTTTGCAGAGACTTAAAAATATCACTGCAAGAGGGGTGGCAATGAGCAAGAATCAAGGAATTGAGGACCTGTACGATGAAAGAAGACCTCTTTATGAAAAATATGCGGAGATTATCGTAGAGTCGGGAGAGGGTTCCATGGAGGGTACGGTAGCGGATATCGTAAAAAAAATTAAAGAACTTCATAAATAGCTCAATTTTCAAACACAAAAGCCATGAT